>CACZST010000033.1 GCA_902783895.1 uncultured Erysipelotrichaceae bacterium | reverse complement strand
TAAAAATGGTGGGCGATATAGGACTCGAACCTATGACCCCCTGCTTGTAAGGCAGGTGCTCTAACCAACTGAGCTAATCGCCCAAATCTAGATATAACTAGTAGACATGTTTAATATTAACATTTCACAGGCTATTTGTCAATACTGTTTTGATTTTTTTTTGAATTTTTAAGTTTATTATTAATCCAAATTGGTAATCTTTTCTTTAAAGTATTAAAGCCATGAGGTGTTTCTACAATTTTTCTTTTTCTTTGTTTTCCGTTTATTTTGTAGTTGATATTTTTAATACTAAGTTTTAGATGGCACTCATCTTCGTCTACATCAATAATTTGAGTATATATATGATCACCAACTTGTACAAAGTCTTCAATATCTCTTACAAAGCCGTTAGATATTTCAGAAATATGAATCAATCCATTATAGTATTCATCTAATGAAACAAAAACTCCATATGGTTCTATACCTGTAATTGTTCCTTTGACGACTTTTCCTTTTTCATATTTCGGCATATCCCCACCTCTTTTTTTATTATAACACAATATTTTAAAAATAAAAAGATTTACACTTAAAATATTTTATGTTACAATTTTTTTGGTGATTAAAATGACTGATGAAGATAAAATAAAAGAGGTTTTAGATAAACTTAGACCATTTTTGCTTAGTGAAGGCGGAGATTTAACTTTTGTTAAATATGAGGATAATATTGTATATATTAAAATGCTTGGCGCTTGTGTGGGATGTGGTTTAATTGATTTTACATTAAAAGATGGAATTGAAGCGGCTATTAAAGAAGAAGTTCCTTCTGTTAAGGAAGTTATTAGTATTAATTAGTTTCTAACCATTCGATTGGTGTAAATTTTAGAAAACTTTTATAGTAATTATATATTTGTTTTAATAGATTTTCATATGAATCTATTTTTTTTATTATTTTTTCGAGTTCAGATTCGTCTACTGTTTTATTCATTATACTTTCATACATATCAAAATAATATGTTGGGTATAACATTCTGGCTAAAAACATTAAATATTCATATGTACTTAATCTTGTGTATTTAAAAAAATTTTGTAATTCTGTATATATATTTTCACCTTCAAAAAATTTCATTTTGAAGTATTCAGCCTGATCTCTTACTTTGATATCAACAACTATATTTAATGGATTATATAAACTATATATGATATCTTTTTCTTTTAATCTACGATGGGTACACGTTTTTACTATGTTTGTTTTTTCGATCTCACTTACTAATGAAATTGCGGTTTCACCTAGTCCGATAAAATAGTTAAAGCTTTCTGTTATTAAAGGATATTTTAATCCTAACATACTTGTTTGATATTCTAAGTAGTCGTTTTTTTCTGACCATAAATCTATCCAATTTGAATACTCTAGATTGTAGTTATTTGTTAATTTAATATTTTGGAGTTTGCTTATTTCTTCTAAGGTTATTTTATCTTTTGTATATGATTGCTTCAATAATATATATTGCTGATTATTTATTAATGTTATTATCTTCCCTTCTTTATTTAAAATTATTTGGTGGACATATATTCCACTTGATAATATATATAGATGCATATTATATATACTTTCTAATTCTTTGGGGTCTTTATCATATTTGATTAATGAGTATTTTATATTATCTATTATGAAATAATGTTCTTCTTTTGTTTGATATATATCTTTAGGATAAATATTGTAATAATAGTTAATGGCATTTTTCATTATTCCACCTCATTTGATTTTATGATTTTTAACCATAATTTATTATTTAAAGTAGGCTTTTATTTTACACCTTTTGTTCATTTTCGAATATGTTATATTGAAAAGAAGGGGTGGATTATAATGTGTAATAAAAATTCTGATAGTAAGTGTATTGCAGATATTTTAAAAGTTATAAATATTTTACAAAATAATGCTGAGTGTCCAGACCAATGCTTAGATACTTGTGATCGTGGTTTTTTAGGTAATACGGTAGCTTCAATGGGTTTAAATACAAGACCTGTTATGCTTTATACATGCTGTAGTAACGGAATAACTCCATGGACAATGCCTACAAGTAAAAATAATGTTACATGCAATGATGATTCATGTTCTAGTGTTTTTAGAGTAGAAAAAATCGACGATAACTGCGCAACATTTAGAGTTTTAGCGGTTAATACCGACCCAGCTACTAGTGCAGCTTATCCTTATTTAAGTACTAATTCATTTTTCACTATGAATCTTAACTGTGTATGTGCATTAAGATGTTTAAATGATATCACGGTTGAATGTTTATAAGTTACTAAAAAAGCCTTAATTAGGCTTTTTTAAAGTGCCAAATATTTTCCTTTTATGGTAATTAGGTAAATGGCAACAAGTAATTCATCCATAAATATTGGAATAAATTTGGTGGTTTTTGTGATTTCTCCTTCTAATATACTATCATAAAAATATTTAATTATTTGACGGCTGTCTATTAATTTATCTATTTCTTTACGTTTTATCTTTGATACTGTTTTATTTATATCTACAGCTTCGGTATTTGCTAATTGACTTAATAAACCTTTATTATATGTATTTATTTTATAGATAGTACTTTCTTCAAAGCCAAAAAATAATCCTGCTTTTTCCACAATATAATTAAAATCATTATATGTAGCTTTTTTTATTAGGAAAGATTCAAATAATTTACTTTTAAATAGTTTTGTTAATAAATCGTTTTTAAAGTTATTAAATACTTTATGAAGATTTTTTTCATATTTTTCATTATACTTATTATAATTCTTAACTAACTGCCCTTTTTTAAAGGTTAATTTATCACCATCTAGTTTATTAAATGTTTTCATCGTATCGTTATAACCAAAACGAATTGATTGTTTAGCAGAGTTACTATCGAATATTAAGAATGATGATAAATGGTTTCGTGGAATTATATAAGTAACTGGAATATTTTTGTCAGTTAAACTTTTTTTTAGACCAATAGCTCTAAGGTCAACTGCGATAACTTCTTCAGCTCCCATTCCTATTGCAAGATTAATTGGAAGGTTATCGTAATATCCTCCATCAATATACATTTCATTATTAATTATATGTGGTTTGAATGCGGGATAACATGAGGCAGATGCAATAACGTAATCGGCTATGTTATCTTTATTTAAATACTTTTTTTCTTTAAATACTGGAATATTTTGAGTTAAGTTATATGTAACTAGACCATAATCAATTTTTGATCTAAAGAATTTTTTAGCATTAAAGTTTTTATTGAATACTTCTCTTAATTTGGAGGCGTCTGTTCCGCCATCATTTATAAAATTTTTTATATATGTGGTATATATTTCAGGCAATTTCATATTTTTATCTAGGGGGAAGTCGTTTTCTTTATATATAGTTTTAAAACTTATTTTTTTCCACAATTTTAAAGCTTTTCTTAAATCATTTTGAACGATAAATACACCATTAATTGCGCCAATGGATGTTCCTGTTACTATATCTATTTTTTTGTTTAATTTTTTAAGTGCCATGCAAACGCCTATTTCATAAGCACCTTTAGAACCGCCACCAGATAGTGCTAAACCTAATTTTGACATGGTAATCCTCCTTTTAACTAAAATTATACTACATTACTTTTAATTTAACAATTTTACCTAGACAATATAATATTATGTGAGGTAAAATTACTTTAAAGGAGATTTATACATGATTGATTATTTATATGATGCTTATGTAATTTTTTGGATTTTCGTTTTATATTCATTTATAGGTTGGCTAATTGAAGTTATGGCTAGTTTAATCAACAAAAGGAAATTTGTAAATCGTGGTTTTTTAATTGGACCAATTGTTCCTATATGGGGTATTGGTGGAGTTATAATAACAGTTTTACTTAGAAATTGTGATATTTTTGGAACGATTATTATGTCGGCTATTTTAGGTACTTGTTTAGAATATATAGTTAATTTCTTTATGGAGAGGATGTTTAAGGCTAGATGGTGGGATTATTCTCATTTACCTTTTAATTTAAATGGTAGAATTTGGATTGGTTCTTTTATATTATTTGGGCTTTTAGGTTTTTTAGTCGCGCATGTGTTAAGTCCGATATTTGTTGATATTATTGGTGGTTTTAATAAGAAACTTGTGATTTTTGTTGGTATTATTGTTTGCTTTTTAGTTGTTATAGATTGTGTTTTATCATTTACTATTATTAAAAATTTGAAACTTTCTTTGGACGGTGTATGTAAGGACAATACTGTGGAAATTTCAAAGATGGTTATGAATAAGGTAAGTGAAAAATCGAAATCTTTTAAACGTATATTACAAGCTTTTCCAAATGCCATATTTTATGAAAGATTTAAAAAAAATAAAACTGAATAGTTTTATTTTTCATATACTCCTAGTGTTATGTCATTGTTAAACTCTAGTTCAGTATCTTTTAGTAATTTTCTGTTTCCGTTATTATAATTATAATAATATGTTGTGCCATTTCTATAATAGATGGCATTTTTTGTATAGATAACAGATTCTGGATTAGTTGTGTTAAATAAATAAGTTTTTATCTTGGCATTATTAACATTTGATTTATAGACTTCATATTTATTTTTATTTTTTTTATACAAATAGTAAGTATCACCTACTTTGTCTACTTTATCATAACCTTTTATTTTGTTTGTATAATAATTATTGAAATATTTTCCGTTTATAGCATCCATTAAACTTAGACTTTCCCATTTGCCGTTATAATATTTTAAGTTATCTTTATCAGCATATTTTTCGACACTTTCATTTTTGATGCTTATTTTGTATTGTATTTGGGCGTCTTTATCAAATAAATATATATCATCATCAACACATCCCATTATGTATGAGTCAAATGATATATCATCATAACTTCTTATTTCAGTTTTTTTACCATTAATTATATTTATGACATAGAATTTTTTAAATGAATATTCTTCGGAATAATCAGCAACTACATAATATTTATCTAAAAAGATGCTTATTGGTTTTTTATAAATATCATTTTCAAAAATATTTATACTGGATATTTTACTATTTATTAGTTCTAATCCGCGGTAATTTTCTATGGCTATATAATTATTTTCTAGAACATTATTTTCATATACTGATAGGGTTGTGGAAACATCAGTTTTTTCACCTTTATCTTTATATATATTTGGATCATATCCTTTAATTGAGTTTGCAAATTCTTTTATCTTTTCATTATTTAAATCATGGACATATGTTATTGTATTGTTTTTTAAACACATAACATCAGTTAATATTTTATGTCCTTTAAATATTGGAAGAATGCATTCGTAACCATCAATTTTTTTATTATATATTTTAGTGATTACTTTAGAAGCTTTAAAATAGTTTTGGTTTATTTCTAGATTAAAGCTGTTTTTTTCTCCTTTTATTAAGAAATTATAATTATCGCCATCTGCTTTAAAGTTTTCTTCAACGTTGAAGTTACCAACATTGTAGGTGATTGTGTGACCAGTATCAAATATGTATAAAACTACTTTTAAGATTAAAAAGGTTATTATTAATATAAATAATGTTTTAAATAAAAATTTCATGAAGCTTACCTCCTTATAATAATTATATATAATATGGTATGTTTTTTCAATAATAAAAAAGAGTTTACTCGCCATATTTGGACATGTCTTTTAACTCTTTTTTTAGATTTTCTCTTTCTTCTGGAGATATTTCTTGTTCATATTGTCTTTTTTCTTGCATCATATATTTTGAAACAACTGTTTCTACTTCTTGAAGGGCTCCATTTGACATATTTGAAAGGTATATGGTTTCTTTAACAGTATCAATAATGACGTTTCCCCATATTATTCCTTTTTGAATTGTTAAATCATTAAACATGTCGGGAGTAATACTATAATAGAAATAACCAAAAAAGAATCTTTTTTGAGCAAGTAATATTCTTTTATCAGTGACAACGATAACAAATGTAGAGGCTATATTAAGTGAACTTAAACTTTTTTGAGCAGCAAAAGCATATAACACTTCTTCATCATCATTAATATGATCTGCGGCAACTTTAGAATGTTCTTTTAATCTCCAAGCTATTGTTCCTGGATATCTATTTTTAAATGATACTACCATATTGTATATTGTTTTAAAATAATCCATTTTATTACCTCCAAATATAATAATTTTCTTGTTTAATTATATCACAAAAATACTATTTAGACTAATTAATATATTTAAAAACTCACATTTTGTGAGCTTTTGATTTGAAAAAAATTTATAATTATTTGGTTTCGTCATACATCTTCCCTTTGGAATCTAATTGAATTTCATAACCGTATTCAAATATGTATGCGATACTAAATAAAAATAATATTTCAACTAAATTGAACATTTCAAAACTAATACTTAAGGTTTCTTTTGTTAATAATTCAAATATTATTCCAATTAAGTTTGGCAAGATGGTAATAATAATCATTATAAATGCCATTTTCTTAATATATCCGACATTTTCTAAAGTAAATGGTGTATCACCTTTATTTATATTATTAAATAGATTTTCTAATGATTTTAGTAATATATTTACAAATATTAAAGTTATTATTAATATTATAAGTCCTGTTTCTGTATATCCTAAAATGATAGGTTTGGAATTATTTTCATATATTTCTTTTATTTTTGATATATCATTTTTATCGGTTGTTTCGGCTAAAATTATATCATCTATTTTCACTATAATTTTACTATCCTCTTGAACAACTTTTACTTTGTCATTTCCATTATTTAATATTATTTTACTTTCTTCCACATCTATTTTGGGTATAATGATTCCAAGTATTATCATTGTTATTGCGATAGCTGGAATAGAAATTAGAGTAAGTATTCGCCCTATTTTGGCAATTGTGGCGATTGCTTTACTTAATCCTTTCATTTTAGCTTGTTGCTGTTTCTTTAGTTTAACTACATTCATTTTAATTTCTTCATCTAATGAATCAATATCAATAATACTATCATTTACTAAATCGTTAATGTGACAATGAAATATTTTACAAAGATTTAATATATTATTCATTTCGGGATAGGCATCACCTGTTTCCCATTTACTAACACTTTGTCTAGATACTTGCATTTTTTCGGCGAGTGCTTCTTGTGATAGTTTTTTTGATTTTCTTAATTTTTTTAAGTTATCTCCAAATTTCATTAGACTTTCCTCCTTCCAAGGACAATTATATTAAATTAATGTTTTTATTACTATCAACTTTCAGTTGCGTTTTATTTTTTTTGAATTATGTTTATATTTATATTATAAAGTTTGTGGTAGTTTTAATCAATAAACATATTTTGTTTGAATATGATATAAGTAATTTTATGATATTTATAATATTCAAAGCCAGCAAAATAATTATTTTTAAAATCAAAAATCCTTGTAAAGTTTTATTTTACAAGGTCTTTAAAATCTAATATCATACTATATATCATTCAATTGATAAAATACAATTTGAATTATTTATGATTCTTTTTCTTAATTGGAATCCATATTTCGCAATAATATTTTTCATCATCTATTCCTTTTTTGTAATTTTAGGATTTGAATACATTTCAATATTATATCCTGCTGCTATTTCATAACCATTTGAATTAGGTAACCACTCTTTAAATATTCTCTCATTTATTTCTCGCATCTTTAAATTTGCTGGCCCAATACAAGAGAAAACTGCCCAAGTAAACTTTGGTATTTCTATAACTTCAAAATCTTTGGGAATTTTTAATTCAGAATTATAATCATCTCCAATAATATAATCAAACGAATCACATCCTATATTTGTATCAATATTAACTGCATATTAGCATTTATTTTATTAAATGTACTTTTCATAAAAAACTCCTTCCAGATTTTTGGCACATCTTGATATGCAGTTTCATATTTGAAACTATCTTTTAACCCAACAACTTTAAATGCTTCTTTTTCCACAATTTTATACTCCATAGTATAACCACCTTTCAATGTTACATTTATTTTTAAAGGTGCAAATTCTTTTATTTTCCTGCCTTTACGAACTGCTGTTGGAGTTGAACCATGAAATCTTGTAAAAGCCTTTGTAAAACTGTCTGGGGAATCATATCCATATTTAATTGCTATATCAATTATTTTATTGTTAGTATTCAGTAATTCATGTCCTGCAACTGATAATTTTCTATTTCTAATATATTCACTTAAAGAATATCCACATAACATAGCGGACCCTTTTTTAAAATAAAATGGTGATATATATGCATAATTTGATATATCTTCAATAGTAATATCGTTTGTTAAATTGTTTTCTATATATTCAATAGCCCTACTAATAGCTTCACTCCAATTCACATTTTTCTCTCCTTTCAGTTTATAAATAAATTTTATCTCAAAAAGTTTTATTATACCCGATTTTTTTGTTAATATTTGTCTATAAAATTAAAGAGCAAATTCATTAATCTGCTTGTTAAATTACTATTTATCTGTGAGTTATTATATCATTTTTTTACGTACTTTTATAGATAGGATAGTGCTTTTTTAGTAATCATAATCCAATTCTTTATCTTGTTCATATAAGTTACTATTATCTACGGTCTCTTTAAACCAGACTAATTCTTCATCCCATTCAATCTCATTATTTTTAAATTTATCTATATTTTTTAATATAGGCTTTTTCAAATATCCAAATTTATTATTTATTTTTTTACCATTCTCATCTCTAAAATCTCTACTTTTAACACTCTTAATAACATAATGCAAGATTGTAACTACATCATCCAAATCATACTCTTCTAAAAGACTTTTAAAGAATTTATCATATTTTCCTTGTTCTATATCATTACTTTTTATATATTTTCGTTTAATAATATCTTTTGTTAATATGTGTGTTTTCTTTTTTTTACTAGATTTAAAATTATTTTTTATCTCATAATGAATGGTTTTATCTATTTTATCTATTTCTTTATCAGTATTTTGTTTATTAGTATTTATTTGGGCATCCTTTTCAGTATCTCCTTTAACGGTATCCCCTTTTTGGTAACCTGGATTATCTTTTTCTTTTTTTATTTCTAAGGGTTCTTCATAGATAATATAATTATATTTATATTGCCCCTTTTCTCCTCTTGTCTGTTCTACAACTAAGTACCCATTTTCTTTTAATTCATTTAATATTGATCTAATTGCTTTTTTACTTTCTTTGCTAACACTTACCAATCCGTTTAGAGAATAATCCCAATTTTCAGGCAATGACAACATAAATGATAGTAAACCTTTAGCCTTTAGTGAAAGATTCTTATCTCTTAAATGGTGATTACTCATCACAGTATAATTCTTATTTTTTTCAATTTTAAATACCATACTTCATCACCTTTTCCTTTCATTGCATAATAAAAAGAGCTAAATTTCAAGCTCTTAACAAATATCAATTTCATCATTTGAAATACTAATAACATTATTTTCTAAATCTACATCTCTCCATTTTAGATTTTTTATTTCTTTCCAAGTACTTTTAGAATCTTCTTTTAATGGTTTCAGCTTTTTATATAATTCTTTATTATCTCCAAACCATACCATAAATTCCAAATAATCAAATTGTGGTAATTCTTTCCTAATAATCGAATCATTATTTTTATTATTACAATTTTGATAATATTTTAAAGTAGCATTAATTGAACTATGTCCAACTCTTTTACTTAAATCTATCCTTCCAATATCACTTAAATCTTCATAAGAAATCCCATATTCTTCTTTTATACTTTTTATAGTAGGATATATTTGTAAAGATATTGGTGTTAAATCAAAATATTCAAAGTATTCTTGTTCTGATTTTTTGCCTAAATCATTTAAAGAATTTAAAAAATCTCTCTTGCTTAATTTTGGCGTGATATTAATTGTCTTATCTCCAATCTTTATATTTTTTTTACTCAATATTGCTTCAAATAAACTATTCATATATAACATAACCTTTCTCTCTTTCTATTTTAAAATTATGCTGCTAAAAATTCTTCAAATTTATTTACTATTTCTTCTTCCATTTTAGTAGTAACTCTTACATAAATATTATAAGTAAATTCTACTGTACTATGTCCTAATCTTTTTGATACAGCCTTTATATCTGCACCTGCTTCTATCAGCCTTGTTGCGTGGGTATCTCTAAAATCGTGAAATCTACCTTGTATTCCTAATTGATAGTGAATAACTTTAAATGCATGTTTACAACTATCTGTTCCTTCAAATATACCATTATCTTTTAAAAATACCAAATGTGCTTCTGGTAAAGCAACATCAATTTCTGCATAAGCATTAACTATTTTTGTCTCTGGTTTTTTAGTATATGGATTTTCCACTATTTTCTTATAATGTTTCATGTACATATCTCCATACATTTCTTTAAATATTTCTTGTTCCTCTTTATATTTCTTTAGTGCAGTTATAAGTGTATCCTCTATATCTATTGTTCTATAACTATTGACTATTTTACATGTACCATAATACCATACGTAGTAGAATTTCCACTTATATGTCTTTTTTTAGTACCACCCGCTTGATTTTTTTAACAATATTTCTTCTAACATGAATCTTTTTATTTTCTAAATCTATGTCTTCCCAAGTTAGTCCAAATACTTCAGATATACGAAGTCCTGTATGATATGCAGTTAAAAACGCATAATAACCGCAATGATTATTCTTAACACCATTAAATATTAAGTCTATTTCTTCCTTAGTAAAAATATGTACTGGATATCCTTCAGGTTCATCATACTTTGGAACTTTCACTTTTATAGAAGGATCATATTTTATAAATTTTACTATTTCTGCCGCATAATCAAAAGAAGATTTTATAACTTTAAGTATACTTTTCATATAACTTTTTGCAAAACCTCTTTCAACATATATATCATTTATTGCTTCTTGTATTGTTGCTGTTGTTATTTGTGATATTCTATAAAACCCTAATCTAGGTTTTAAATGATTTTTTATTATATACTTATATGTCTCGATAGTACGATGCTTTAAATTTATATAACAATATTCCTCCATCCAATAATCTAAATAATCACTATATGAAATTTCTGATGGTTTAAAACTATGACCTGTCTCTAAATACTCGTTAAGTGCTTTTAATCCTTCCCGCTCTGCTTCTGGTTTTGTTTTAAAACCAGACTTTGTTATCCACTTCCTTTTTCCGTCTTGGGGAGCTATTTCAAACGTATATTGATAATACTTCCCTCTTTTTTTAATTTGTACTTTTACAATAACTTCAACATCTCTTACAAAGTTATTTGTAAAGACAAAAAATGCCAACAATTAGGAAATGTTGACATCTATAAATTTATACCTCATTTTTGTCCTCATTCATAAACCCTTGATTTTAAAGGGATTTTTGAGGTTCTTGTCCTCATTTTTTTTAAAACGAGGACAAAATGAGGTATTTTCTATAATTTTTATGTGATTTATAGTCTTTTTTTAATTTTTGCTTTTTCTCAAACCCTTATAAATAAAGGGTTTTAAGACTATTTACCACAGCATTGCTTATATTTCTTACCTGAGCCACATGCTCCCTTTTTGAGCATATTATCACTATATTTGGTACATATAGTATTATGGCTTTTAGCCTT
>CACZST010000032.1 GCA_902783895.1 uncultured Erysipelotrichaceae bacterium | reverse complement strand
TACAAAGAAACTTGGAATATATTATACTATAAACATACTTAATTCCGTTATTTTAAAAAAACGGACATCCAAATAAAAATCTACGATAAAGACAATATTTGATTGAACCAACTTTATAAAAATAAAATAAAATGATATAATGTAAACAGGAGGCGAAAATATGTCAAGGTCAATTTTACCCAAAGTATTTACTTGGATGTGTCTAGGATTATTGCTTACATTTGCAACAGGATATATCTTAAGTCTAAACCCAATTGCTATTGTTAATATGGCAAGAAGTTTTGGTGGATGGGGAATGTTAATTTTAATGATTATTGAGCTTGGACTAGTAATATTCTTATCAGCTAGAATAACAAAAATGAGTCCATTAACTGCTAAATTATCATTCTTATTATATGCATTTATAACAGGGCTTACATTCTCATCAATCTTTGTTGCCTATGATATTAAAAATGTAATATTTGTATTTTTAATAACATCTATTGTATTTGCATTATTTGCAGTAATAGGAGCAACTACCAAAGTAGACTTAAGCAAAATAGGTACATATCTAATGATGGCTTTAATAGCAATATTAATTTGTATTGTTGTTAACATCTTTATGCAAAATAGTATGCTTGATTTAATTATTTCAATCGTATGTGTTATTATCTTTATCGGATTTACCGCATATGATGTTCAAAATGTTCTTGCATTAGATGCAGCCGGAGCATTAGGCGAGGAAAACTTAGCTATTTACGGTGCTTTACAATTATACTTAGATTACATTAACATATTTATTAATTTACTAGACATCTTTAATAATCGTAATTAACTATTGAAATAAATTTCTAAATATAATATAATACTAAGTAGTTAAAAGCGATGAAGCAAGAGTACTAGCAGACATATTTACTACAAAGAGAGAAAGTGGTAGGTGTAAACTTTCTAGTAAAATCTGTGAACTTACTTGAAGATGCTGTTTATATTAAAAGTATAAACCGTTTAATATGCGTTAAATATTTAAAGATCATAAATATTATGAAATAAGGTGGTACCGCGGTAAAACGCCCTTATAAATTTCATAATATTTTTTTATTAAAAAGGAGGTAAAAAATGAATTATCTTATTTCGTTTATAGTTTCTTTCTTAGCAGTATATCTACTATTTACATTTGTCATAACCCTAAGAAAAAAAGGTAGAGACAAGCTAAAAGAAGGAAAACAAATGCTTTATTTTAAAAAGTTATACAATATTGACCCTGATAAAATTAATATGAAATCATTTTCCAATGCGTTAAGCTTAGCTAATGCTTTCATAGTTGCATCAGTCTTCACAATCGTTGGATTTTTTAAAAATGTCTTTATCCAACTAATCATTGCTTTTATCATTATCATTCCAATTATGTATATAACATATAAAATATTAGGAATAATTTATCAAAAGAAAGAAGGAAAATAAACATGTATGATTTTAAAAACATCGAAAAGAAATGGCAAGAATATTGGAAAGAAAATGAAACATTTAAAACAGATGTATGGGATTTTTCTAAACCTAAATATTATGTTTTAGACATGTTCCCATATCCATCAGGAGTAGGACTTCATGCTGGACACGTTGAAGGATATACCGCTACAGATGTAGTTGCCAGAATGAAAAGAATGCAAGGATATAATGTTCTTCATCCAATGGGATGGGATGCGTTCGGACTTCCTGCTGAACAATATGCAATTAAAACCGGTAATCATCCAGATGGATTTACTGAAAAAAATATCGCAACCTTTAAAAAACAATTAAATTTATTAGGTCTTTCATATGACTGGTCAAAAGAAATTTCAACATCTGATCCAAAATTTTATAAATGGACCCAGTGGATATTTACAATGTTATACAAAGACGGACTCGCAGAAAATGTTGAAATGCCAGTTAACTGGTGTGAAGAACTTGGAACTGTTTTGGCTAATGATGAAGTAATTGATGGCAAAAGTGAAAGAGGAGGATACCCAGTAGTTAGAAAAAATATGAAACAATGGGTAATCGATATTCCAAAATACGCTGAAAGATTATTACAAGGATTGGATGAAGTTGATTGGCCAGAGTCTACAAAAGAAATACAAAGAAATTGGATTGGTAAATCAGTTGGAGCCGGACTAGACTTTAAAGTTGATGGAAAAGATTTATCATTTGAAGTATTTACAACAAGACCTGACACTTTATTTGGTGCAACGTATTGTGTATTATCTCCTGAACATGAATTAGTAGATAAAATAACAATAGAAGAAAATAAAGAAGCTGTAAATAAATATAAAAAAGAAAGCGCCAGCAAATCAGAATTAGAAAGAACTGAACTTAATAAAGAAAAGACAGGAGTGTTTACAGGAGCATATGCCATTAACCCTGTTAATAATAAAAAAATACCAATATGGATTAGTGATTACGTTTTAAGTTCATATGGTACAGGAGCAATTATGGCCGTTCCTGCTCATGATGAAAGAGATTATGAATTTGCTAAAAAATTTGGTATTCCAATTATTCCTGTAATTGAAGGTGGAAATATAGAAGAAGAAGCATACACCCAAGATGGACTTCATATTAATTCGCAGTTTTTAAATGGCCTTAATAAACAAGATGCAATTGATAAAATGGTAAACTGGTTAGAAGAAAATAAAATAGGAAGTAAAAAAATAAACTATAGATTACGTAATTGGATTTTTGCCCGTCAAAGATATTGGGGAGAACCAATGCCAGTAGTTTACTATGAAGATGATAAAATTGGTATCTTAGATGAAAAAGATTTACCATTAATCCTTCCAAAACTTGATGACTATTCACCAAGCAAAGAAGGAAAATCACCTCTATCAAAAGCAACTGATTGGGTAAATATAACATATAATGATAAAAAAGCAACAAGAGAAACATCAACAATGCCAGGATCAGCTGGTTCAAGTTGGTACTTCTTAAGATATATTGATCCAGCAAATGATGATGAATTTGCTAATAAAGAGTTATTAAAACACTGGATGCCAGTAGATCTTTATGTGGGAGGTCCCGAGCATGCAGTTGGACACTTATTATATTCTAGAATGTGGAACAATTACCTTTATGATAAAGGATTAGTTCCAACCAAAGAACCATTTAAAAAACTTGTTCATCAAGGAATGATTTTAGGATCTAACGGAATAAAAATGGGTAAACGTTATCCTGAATATTCAGTTAATCCAAACGATATAATAGACAAATATGGTGCCGATACAATTAGATTATATGAAATGTTTATGGGACCTTTAGAGGCTAATAAACCTTGGAGTACTCAAGGAGTTGAAGGTGCTAAAAGATTTTTAGATAGAATTTATAGATTATATGAATCAGATAAAATAAAAGATGAAAATAACGAAAATCTAGAAAAAGTATATAACCAAACTGTCAAAAAAATAACTGAAGATTATGAAACATTAAACTTTAATACCGCTATAAGTCAAATGATGATATTTATAAATGCCGTATATAAAGAAAATGTATATCCAAAATATATGGCCGAAAACTTTATAAAAATGTTAAATCCAATTGCTCCATATATGACTGAAGAATTATGGGAAAAACTTGGACATAAAGAAACAATTGCTTATGAACCATGGCCTACATACGATGACAACAAATTAAAAGATGACAGCTACGAACTTGCAATTCAAGTAAATGGTAAAGTAAGAGGTAAAGAAACTATTAAATCAGACACCTCAAAAGAAGAAATGGAAAAAATAGCTTTAGAAAATGAAAACGTTAAAAGATTTACCGAAGGAAAACAAATAGTCAAAATAATAACAATAAAAGGTAAAATCGTTAACATCGTAGTTAAATAGAAACATTGTTAAACATTAGTTAAAATGATACCGATTTATAATATGGATAACAAACAAAGATGAACTTTGTTTGTATAGGTATTGTAATCGAT
>CACZST010000031.1 GCA_902783895.1 uncultured Erysipelotrichaceae bacterium | reverse complement strand
TTTTGCCCTTTTGAAGCCATAAGAAAACACCTCCTTTCGGAAGTGTATCTTAACACAAATTAGTTTTTTATTAAATGTCTACCCTAGAGGGTGCATTTCAACAATCAGTTTTTTCTTTCCATATAATTCATAATCTTTGGAACCATTTGTTTCTTTCTAGATACAAGACCTTCAAAGAAATGTCCCTGAGGAATATTTTTTATACCAAATGAGCTAGAGAATAATTCTTTACTTTGTTCATTATAAATTAAATATGAACCATTTTTCATAATATCAGTTACAAATAAGCATATTGCCGCATAATCCTCATCCTTAGCCAAAGTATTTAGGCCTTGAACAAATTCGTCTTTCTTAGCCATAACCTCTTCAGGATTCATAGATGAAACTTGACCAATACCAACTCTTTGTCCACCCATAGTGAAGTTCTTAAAATCACCGTGAATTACTTCTGTAATTGACTTACCTTCAATTGAAGATCCAGCTTTAAACATATCCATTGCAAATTTTTCATAATCAATACCAGCAATTTCAGCAACTTCTTTTAACACTTTTCTATCAGTATCAGTAGTAGTTGGTGAAGTTAAAAGTAAAGTATCAGATATAATACCAGCCATCATAAGTCCCGCAATATCCTTAGTAATATCTACATTACTCTCCTTATACATTAAATATAAAACAGTTTCTGTACATCCAAGAGGCATATTTCTAAAGTTAATTGGCATTCTTGTACCAACATTACCGATTTTATGATGATCAACAATCTCCATAATTTCAGCTTCTTCTAAACCAGCTACACTTTGTTCAATTTCATTATGATCAACAAGCATTACTCTCTTAGGATGCTTATTTTCAGCTGCATTAACTTTAAATACACCTAAACATTTACCATCATAATTAACCACAGGATAATTACTAAATTTCATTTTTTTAGCAATTTCTAATGATTGAGTTACAGTATCATCCTCACAAACATATTCAATACCATCAGTAATCATTTTGTCTTTAATATAGTTACTTAAAACAACTAAATTAGCAGTTTTAAGACCATCATATTCAGTACTAATAACATCAACATTATTCTTTTTAGCAATTTCTAAATGTTCCTTTTTCATTTGAATTCCATTAGTTAAAATAATAATAGAAGCACTATTTAAAACTGCATATTCAATAATACTATGACGATCACCAACAATTAAAACAGTCTCTTTATCAATCTTAACCTTTTCTTTAAATGTTGTACTTCTATAAGAAGCCGCTACAATATTTCCTTTAATTTCTCTATCAAATCTAAGTATTTCCTTACCATTTAAAGCTTCTAATAAATTATCATAAGAAGTATTTAGATAACCAAGTTCACTAGAAATTAAATTACCAGCAACATCTTTCATTGAAACAACACCTTTAAATTTACCTTTATCATCAACAACAGGCATAGTTCCAATCTTAGTCTCATTCATATAATTATAAGCCTTAAAAATAGAATCTTTTTCATGTAAGAAACAATCTTTTAAATAATCGACATCCTTAACTCGTAAATGAACATCATTTAAATATTTAGGTGCTTCCATTTTAAAATAATCTAAAACAAAAGCAGTCTCATTATTAATGTCTCCCAAAGATCTAGGCTCAGTATCCATCCCTAATTTATTCTTTAGATTAGATAAAACAATTGCGGAAGTAATCGCATCAGTATCAGGTCTTTGATGACCGAAAACCATAATCTTATCCAAACAAATCATCTCCTTCTTTAAAACAATCCAATTATAACATTTTTTTTAACCCTTTTAAAGTATAACAACCTATTTTTAATCCACAATAAACCTTAGAAAGAAGGTAATTTATGAATAAAATTGGTTCAATCCGCCGTTTAGATGAGTTAGGTAGACTCGTAATCCCAAAAGAAATAAGAAATATCATTCATGCCAAAAGTGGTGATACCTTTGAAATATACTTAAATAACGAAGAAATAATTTTAAAAAAGTACTCACCATTAAATAATATTGAATCACTCGCAAATACTATCGCCCAAACATTAAATAAAAATTTAAAAACAGAGGTAATTATAACAAGCAAAGATAAAATAATAATCAGCAAATCTAATAATATCAATAAAAACGACCTATTAAGTGAAGAAATAATCAGCTTAATAGAAATCCACAAAAATTTACTTTTCCACAATAAAAAAATTTCAGTGACACAAAATACTTCTAAATATGGTGATTTTATCATATGTCCGCTTACATCATCTGGTGACAATATCGGATCTATCATTATCTACTCTAGTTCAAACCTCAAAGAAGAAGATATGAAAATAATAAAAATTCTCTCTCAAATAATATCGGAAAACATTAGTGAATAAAATTTTAATAAAATATCAATAACTCTCTTTTCCACAACTTTTACCTATTTTCTTGCAAATGATTATTCCAAATGTTATAATTAACAAAAGAATAAAGGGTTTATGGATGATGTTTGATAGAGAGTATATGCAGCAATAAACCATATATTATTATCTAAAAAGCACGTCCAATAAAACGTGCCTTTTATTATATAAGGAGGAATAAAAATGTCAAGAAATTTTTACAAAGTAAGCTTAAATGAACTAAAAAAAGTAATAAATATTAATGCAAATGATTATAAATTATATAAATTACCCCAAAGAAGTACAGAAAACAGTGCTGGATATGATTTTTTTCTATTAGAAGATATAAAAATAAAACCAAAAGAAATTAAAAAAATACCAACTGGTATTAAAGCCCAAATGAATGAAGATGAAGTATTATTCATAATTATTCGAAGTAGCCTAGGTACAAAACATAATATAACCATTGCCAATCAAATAGGAGTCATTGATAGTGATTACTATAATAATAAAGATAATGAAGGACATATATTTATTGTCATTAAAAATGAGTCAGATGAAGAAAAAGTATTCAAAAAAGGTGATCGTATTGCCCAAGGAATATTTACAAAATATTTAAAAGTAGATAGTGATGAAACCAAAGAAAAACGTCTTGGAGGTTTTGGAAGTACAGAAAAAGGAGAATAATATGAACTACATAGAAGAATTTAACAGAATTTACCTAGAACTAGCAGTATCTCAAAAAAGATTAACAGATTTTTATACATCAAAAGGCTTGATTAACCCTTTTACCAAAGAAAATTATGAGACATATAAAAAAATAATCGAAAATTGTGAAACAGATGAAATGTATATATATAATATAAAAAAATTAATATCAAAAATACATAATAAAACAGTAAAATTAATGCATCAGGCTAATGAAGAATATTATCCAATAATGATAAGGTATTTTGATGGTAATTATTATATTGTATCATCAGAAATTAATCCATTAATAAATAAACAAATCATTGAAATTAATCATAAAAAAATTGATGAATATCTTCAAAATGAAAATAATATTAATTATAACTTATCTTATGATATAAAAAGAGGCAAACCATATACATTAGAATTTATAGTTCCAAAAACTGAAAATTTTTTACAAATCAAAATCCAAAAAGATAATAAAAAACTTAATTTATTCCTTGCCAAATCATATGAAAAAAATATATTATCTCAAAAACTAAAAATAGAAAAAGAAAGTAATATTAAACTTGCTATTTTATCTGAAAGCATATATGTCAGAATAAATTCATTTGATGAAAAAGATATAATAAAAATAGAAGATACAATAAATCAAAATAATAAATTATTTAAAGAAAAAGATGTTATACTAGATTTAAGAACAACCAGTGGTGAAGATGAAAATTATATCAATTTATTAAATAAAATCCCAAATGTAAAATATATTTTAATCGATGGTAATACCGAAAATAAACCAAATGACTACATATTAAATAAAGAAGATAGTATATTAATAGGAATGCCAACTGGCGGTTCATCAGAAAATTTAGAAGAATTACAAACTCCAATTTTAAATATAAATGGATACAAATTATTAATAAACAAAGATTTTCATGATAAAAGAGTAAACCCAGACATCCCATTTGAAGAGTCTACCCTACTTTCTAGTAATGATTATGGGACTGAAAACGATTCATTTTTAAATAAATTAATTCCTATAATTAATAGTGAAAAAGTAAAAAAATCAAAAAATAAAGTGTTAGAAATTCAAAAAAGTTTATACAAATAAAACCTCATTATTAAATGAGGTTTTATTATATATCTTATTATTTGTTTTTCATATTATTGATTTCTTCATCAATAACTTTTTTATCATATCTTTCATACAAAGGTTCAATTTTTTCATCTAAATTAACATCTTTAATAGATTCGTATTTCCAATTATTATTATGAATATTTAAATAACCTTCAACCTTTTCACTAGAAAATGGAAGATAAGCCTTAAGTAAATTATTAACATTATAAATTATGTTAACGCAGTTAAACAATACCTTTTTACAGTCTTCAGGATTATTTTTTGCAAGTTCCCAAGGTTTCATTTCATCAAAATATTTATTCGCATCACTAATAAATCCAAATATTAGATTAATCCCCTCTTTAACTTCCCCATCATCGATACATTTTCCGACCTGATCATATAAATTTATCATCTTTTCTTCTAAACTTTTATCTATTTCATAATTTCCAAGTTTTCCATCAAATGATTTATTAATAAATACTAATGTCCTATTAACAAAATTACCCCATTTACCTAAAAGTTCACTATTAATTGAATTAATAAAACCATTCCAAGTAAAATTGAAATCTCTTTTTTCAGGATCATTACTTAAAAGGTAAAATCTAATCGCATCAGCTGGATAACGATCTAATATATCTTTAATCGCAATATAATTATTTTTACTCTTAGAAAGTTTCTCACCCTCTATAGTTACATATTCATCAGAAACAATCTTATCAGGAAGTTTATAATTATCTTCAGCCGCAATTTCTAATGAAGGAAAAATAACAGAATGGAAAGGAATATTATCTTTAGCATGAACAAGGTAAATTTTATTATTATGTCCCTTCTTCCAGTAATCTTCCCAGTTTTCTCCTCTTTTTTCACATTCTTTTTTGCAAGCAGTTACATATCCCCAGACATTTTCAAACCAACCATATATTTTTTTATCTTCAAAACCTTTTATTGGAATGCTTATGCCCCATGTTAAACTACGAGATGCACATCTATCAGGAATCCCCTCTTTTAAATATCTTTCAGTAAATAAAACTGCATTTTCACGCCAATTATCTTTGTTTTCCAAAACTAATTTTTCAATATCATCTTGGAATGATGAAAGCTTGAAATAAAGATTCTTAGTCTCCTTAAAATCAGCACTTTTACCACATATAGCGCAGTGAGGATTAATAACATCTTTAATCTCTAATAAACTACCACATTTTTCACATTCATCACCTTTAATATCTGCCCCACATTTTGGACAAGTCCCCAAAATATATCTATCAGCTAAATATAAATTACAATTTTCACAGTATAATTGTTCTTCAGATTTTTCATAAAGATATTCTTTTTCATAATAATTTTTAAATAATTCTTGCACAAATTCTTTATGATAAGAATCATCAGTACGATTAAACAAATCATAACTCATACCTAATCTTTTCCAATCTCTTGAAAACTCTTCATGACAAATATCAACAAGCTCCTTAGGAGACTTTCCAATAGTTAAAGCTTTTACATCAATTGGTGTCCCATGACAATCTGTTCCAGAAACCATCATAACATTATTTCCTTTTAATCTATGATATCTTGCAATAACATCTCCTGGTAAACTACTTGCCGCATGACCAATATGTAAATCACCATTCGCAAATGGCCAACTAATACCAACTAAAATATTCATTATAATCACCCTTTCAAAATAAAAACCCCTAAGACATAAAGTCTAAGAGGTGTTAAAAACACGTTACCACTCTTAATTCATTAGTATGTTACCACACTAACCTTATAAACCCCAAAAGGTTATACGCTATAACAGGCGTTCCTGTAATGACCTACTATTATTTCAGACATTAACCTTGAGGGCCATGTTCGAAAACCATATACATCCTCCATCCCACCAACTAGAGTTCTCTTTATGTTTAGTTTTCTACTTCTTCCTCGCACCGGTTTATAAAAAAGATTATATAATTAAAAAAAACATTTGTCAAACATATTGTAAATTGTTGTAAATTGTCGTCTTAAAATTAAAGCATATATCTTGCTTTTACCATCTATGAATGATATTCTAAAGAAGGATAAAGCAGTAATCAGAAAGGAAATTAATATGTTAATAAAAAACAGAATTACTGCAGTTGGCTTGATGTTTGGTGGAATAATAATATATTTAATTATAACCCTACATAATAAATTTAATTTAATTGATTTTTCTTATCTTTTATTCATCATTGGATGTCTCGCAAGATATGTTTATTTAAAATTATCACCTCAAAACAATGAATGATAATTTTTTTATATTCAAATAACTATGATATAATAACTCACAAAGGAGGAATAAGATGTTTATTGATACACACTGTCATATAAGTAAAAATGATTATGAAAACCCAGAAGAAATAATTAAACATATGGACGGTAACATCATGATAATAAGTGGTGCCGACCCAAAAGATTTAGAAGAAATAATATACTTATGCGAATCACATAGTAATATTTTCACAACAATTGGTATTCATCCTGAATTCGCAAGTACTTATACCAAGGAAGATCTAGATAATTTAGAAAAATATTTAACCCATCCTAAAGTAGTTGGAATTGGCGAAGTTGGACTAGATTATCATTATACGAAAGAAAATATAAATGAGCAAAAAGATTTATTTATCAAACAAATAAATCTTGCGAATAAATATAATAAAACCCTAGTTATTCATTGTCGGGATGCGATGGAAGATACATATAATATCTTGAAACAATATAAAGATAAAAATACCAAATTAGATTTTCATTGCTATAGCGGTGATGAAATTATGGGTAAAAAACTATTAGAAATGGGTGCAACTTTTGGAATAGGAGGAATTCTAACCTTCAAAAACGATAAAAGACTTAAAAAAGTAGTTAAATCATTACCTATAGAAAGTTTTGTCTTTGAAACTGATAGTCCATATTTAACTCCTGAGCCCCTAAGAGGTCATCAAAATGAACCTGCAAATATAAAGTATACAGCCAAATACATGGCCGAGTTATTAGATATGGATATAAATAAATTATATGAAATAACAACTAAAACAGCTATAAGACAATTTGACTTAGAGAACAAACTGTGCTAAACTAACCATTGTTTCCAATTTTGAAAACATGAGGTGAAATATGTCTACAAGTGAGCTGGGCAGGCCGTTTATAAAGATATATATGTCTTTATCTGCTTTAGTCCTAGCATTATTAGGTTCAATAAACCTATTTTCAAAAGAAGAAGTTAAAGTTGATAATTTAAACAAAACACAAAACTCAATAGCTTTAACGAAAGTTATAAAAAAGGACACTATAGAAACATATAATGATAGTATTCCTACAGGAACTACAATTACCAAACAAGAGGGGCAAGATGGGCTTTCATACGTCAATGAAAAAGGAGAAACCATTGAAGTTATTAGTGAGCCAATAAATCAGGAAGTCGAAATTGGAACTGGTAAAAGAGCTGATTATGTAGGAAAAATTACTGGATATGGTGCAGACTGTGCAGGATGTTCCCCAACCGGAACAATGTCTTGTAAAACCAAAAATGGTGGTTACCACAGTCTAAGATATGACGGTAAAACTTACAATGATAGTGACTATGGTGAAATTCGTATAGTTGCCGCTGCCTTATCTGAATTCCCATGTGGTACAGTTATGGATATAATCCATCCTACCCTTGGAACATTTAAAGCAATTGTTTTAGATACAGGTGGTGCAATGATAAAGGATTGGGCTAACGGAGTAGTCCATATGGATCTAGCCTTTGCAACAGAAAATGATCCAGAAATACATAACGTTACAAACAGTAATGTTAAATATATTGTTCAAAGATGGGGATGGTAATTCCTATCTTTTAATTTGACAAAAAAGTTAAAGGGTGTATAATACCCTAATAAATCAAAAAAGGGGGGAAAATTATGGTAAACCAAGAAAATCAAATAATTCTGACTATATTAAAAGAAAATATGGAAAATAATGGTCTTTCTTTAGATAATTTCTACTTGTATAATGATTCAAGAATATCTGGGACATCACTTTATTTAATCAATAATCTTTATGATAATGAAAATCTTAATAGTCTCGAAAAAACAATATGCCAAGCATTAATTGAATCAATGATAAAAACTATGGAAAATGTCATGAATCCGCAATTTGAAATTGAACTAATTAGCGAAGTAAACTTCACTAATAGAATTGCAAATTTATTACCAAAATGTTCTGCAGAAAAAAGAGAAGAATTTCAAATTAAAGTTTTAGCAAAAATTGATACAATGGAAAAAATGGAAAAGAAAAGTCATGTCAAAATAAACTATAAAAGCCACTAGAAACTAGTGACTCTTTTTAGTATAATTAATAAAGGAGGAAAAATATGGATTATTCACCAAATAAAGTAAAACAGACATTAGAAAATCAAGGATTTAATTTTAAAAAAAAATTTGGACAAAATTTTATTGTTGATAAAAATATAATACAAAGTATAATAAATAAATCAGAAATTGATAAAGATACCCTAGTAATAGAAATAGGTCCAGGAGCTGGATCTTTAACAAATATGCTTGGTAAATATGCTAAAAATGTTATTGCCTATGAAATTGATGAAACCTTAAAACCTATTTTAGAAAATAATATTGAACCAAACACTGAGGTTATATATGAAGATTTCTTAAAAAGAGACATTACCAAAGATATAGAAAAATATGACTACAAAAAATTATATGTTGTTGCCAATCTTCCATACTATATCACAACCCCAATAATAACTAAACTAACTGAAGTAGATATTAACTTTGATAAAATAGTAATTATGGTTCAAAAAGAAGTCGGAAATCGTTTTAAAGCTAAACCAGGATCAAAAGACTATAGCTCACTTTCTGTATTTCTATCATATTACTTTGATATTAATAAAGTATTAGATGTAAGTCGTAATGTTTTTATGCCAAAACCTAATGTTGATAGTATCGTTATTTCATTAGAAAGTAAAAAAGAAAAATTACCACTTAAAAATAAAGAATTATTTTTTAAAATAATTAAAGATTCATTTAACCAAAAAAGAAAAAATTTGAAAAATAATTTAAAAGCATATGATTTAAATAAAATAAATGAAGTATTAAATAAATACAATTTTGACCTTACAGTAAGAGCTGAAGCCTTACCACTAGAAATTTTTGTAGATATTGCCAATAATTTATGATACTTATAACTATATTTTTAATATTATTTATAGTCATATATGCTTTTAAAATTGAACCATATTTAATAAAAGTTAAAAAATATAATATAAATAAAAAAACAGAAAATAAAATAAAAATTGTCCAAATATCAGATATCCACATAAAAAATAATTTTACTCCAAATCATTTAAATAAAATAATAAAAAAAATAAATGAACAAAATCCAGATATCGTAGTTTTTACTGGAGATTTATATGATAACTATAATGAGTATAACGATGATGAAAATTTAATAAAAAGTTTATCTAGCATTAAGTCTAAATATAAATTTGCCGTTTTAGGTAATCATGATTATGTAGATTCTGGGAATAAATATAAAGAAATAATGAAAAAGGCGAATTTTACTATATTAGATAATTCCACAGAAAAATTACTTTTCCACAGTAAAACAATTTATGTTAGTGGTATATCAGATTTAATATGTAGTAAACCAAATTTCGAATTAAAATCCAATAAACCATATAATATACTACTTACACATCAGCCTGAGGCTGCCACTAAAATGAAAAACAAATTTGATTTAATTCTATCCGGTCATACACATGGTGGACAATTTATAATTCCCTATATTGCCATTATATCAAGTAAGTTTTTAAAAGGAAGCCACCATTCATTAAAGTATACAAAAGGATTTTATAATAAGGAAAATCAAAAATTATATGTCAATTCTGGTCTTGGAACAACTAGAATATCCGCAAGATTAGGTTCAATTCCCGAAATAACTCTTTTTAATTTATATTTATAAAACGCAAAAATGCGCTTTTTTCATAAAAATATGTTAAAATATACCGAAAGGAGAAAAAATATGCTTAATAAAAAATGGGACATCGTTTTAAAAGAAGAAATGTCTAAACCATATTTTAAAAAGTTGGGTATTTTTGTAAAAGATGAATATAACAAAAAAACTATATATCCAAAATATCAAAATATATTTAATGCCTTTAAATACACCGATTATGATGATGTAAAAGTAGTAATACTAGGTCAAGATCCATATCACGGTGATGGTCAGGCTCATGGATTATCATTCTCCGTAAAAGAAGGCGTAAGAAGACCACCCTCATTAGATAATATATTCAAAGAAATAAAATCAGATTTATGTGTTACAAGAACAAATAATACACTAACTGACTGGGCATCTCAAGGAGTATTTCTATTAAACGCAATTATGACCGTAGAAAAAGATACCCCACTTTCACATAAAGGAAAAGGATGGGAAATATTTACTGATGATGTTATTAAACTTTTAAACAAAAGAGAAAAACCTATTGTATTTATATTATGGGGAAGCTATGCCCGCAGTAAAAAAGCTTTAATAACAAACCCAAATCATCTCATAATTGAAAGTGCCCACCCCTCTCCATTATCCGCCCATCGTGGATTTTTTGGAAGTAAACCCTTCTCTAAAGCTAATATTTTTTTAGAAAATCATGGTATAAAACCTATAAACTGGGGTGATTAGATGAAAGATATAATAAATGAACTAAAAACAGAATTAAAAAATAATCAAACCGTTGTTGTCGCAACTTCAGGTGGACCTGATTCGATGACCTTAATTGATCTAGTTAACAAAATAGCCAAAGAAAAAAACATAACCATTATATGTGGTCATGTTAATCATCATTTAAGAAAAGAAAGCGAAGCTGAAGCTATAATGGTTAAAAATTATTGTAAAAACCATAATATTATCTTTAGACAAATGGATATCACAAGCTACCAAGGTAATACTGAAAATTATGCCAGAGAAAAAAGATATAACTTTTTCGAAACATTAATTAAAGAAAATAATGCTAGCTATCTTTTAACCGCCCATCATGGTGATGACCTAGTTGAAACCATATTAATGCGTTTAGTTAGAAGTTCAACCCTAAAAGGTTACTGTGGATTTCCTAAAATAACTTTAAAAGAAAATTATAAAATTTATCGTCCATTAATATCTAAAACTAAAGATGAAATATTAAAGTATGTCAAAGAAAATAATATACCATACGCTTTAGATAAAACAAATGAAGATCAAACTATCACGAGAAACAGATACCGAAAACATATCTTACCAGTATTAAAAAAAGAAAATAAAAATGTTCATAAAAAATTTTTGTCATTCTCAAATACCCTACTTTTATATGAAAACCATATTAACAAAGAAGTAAATGAAATAATCCCGAAAATATATAAAAATAAAACATTGAATATAAATGAATTTAATAAATATGATGAATTAATCAAAATAAAAATTATCCACCATATTTTATTTGATATTTATAAAGAAGATATCACAAATATAAATGATATCCACACAAATAACATTTTAAAATTAATTGAAAACAAAAAACCAAATATAACACTAAATATGCCAAAAAATATAATAGTAGTAAAAGAATATAATTCATTAAAATTTAAACAAAAAAATGAAGCAAAAAAATATAAAATAAAATTAGAAGACATAAATGAACTACCATGCTTCATAATAAAAAAAGAAGATACACAAGATAGTTCAAATTTCACAACAAGATTAAATTCTAATGAACTAGCTATGCCTCTTTGGATTAGAACCAGAAAAGAAGGCGATGAACTTATTTTAAAAGGTTCAAATAACCATAAAAAAATAAAGGATATTTTCATTAATGAAAAGCTGCCAAAAGAAGACAGAAATACTTGGCCTATTATCACAGACAGTAAAGACCGTATTATTTGGCTTCCTGGACTTAAAAAAACTAAATTTGATAAGCAAAAAAACGAAAACTATGATATAATATTGAAGTGTTACAAGAAAGGAAGTTTATAATGAATAAAAAAGTCGTTAAAAGAGGTTTATTTTCTTATGCTCTATTACTTGTCTTTTTAATGCTAATTATGTTCGCATTTGGTTCAATGAATCAAAAAGTTCATAAAATAACATATGGCGAGTTTATGGATAAAGTTAACAATAAAGAAGTAAAAACAGTAGAAATAACTCCAAAAAGTCGTGAAAGTGTTTATAACATCTCAGGAACCTTAAAAGGTTATAAATCAAATGAAATATTTACCTTTGATATGCCATTAACTAATGAAACAATGGTTAAAATGTTAGAGGCTGAAGACCAAGATAACTTCAAATTAGAAACTGAAGTTGATCCAAATTCAAGTTTCTTCTTATTATTCGTACTAAATGTACTTCCAACTATATTATTAATTGGTTTTGCTTTCTACTTTATAAGTAAACAAATGGGAAGTGGAAACAAATCATTTGACTTTGGAAGATCAAAAGCCAGACTTTCAACCGGAGGAAAGAAAGTCACATTTAAAGATGTTGCTGGACTTGATGAAGAAAAAGAAGAATTAGAAGAATTAATTGATTTCTTAAAAACTCCTAAGAAATTCACAAAAATGGGAGCAAGAATTCCAAAAGGTGTTTTATTAGTAGGTCCTCCAGGAACTGGTAAAACATTACTTGCTAAAGCTGTAGCTGGAGAAGCTAATGTTCCATTTTATTTTATAAGTGGTTCAGAATTTGTTGAATTATTTGTAGGTGTCGGTGCATCAAGAGTTCGTGACATGTTCAAACAAGCTAAACAAAGTGCCCCATGTTTAATATTCATCGATGAAATTGATGCAGTAGGTCGTCAAAGAGGTGCTGGTTTAGGTGGTGGTCACGATGAACGTGAACAAACATTAAACCAATTACTAACAGAAATGGATGGCTTTGGTGCTAATGAAGGTATTATTATCATTGCCGCTACTAACCGTCCAGATGTATTAGACCCTGCCTTACTTCGTCCAGGTCGTTTCGATAGACAAGTAACAGTTAATTTACCAGATGCCAAAGGAAGACAAGAAATATTACTTATTCATTCTAAAGATAAAAAATTTGGCCCAGGTGTTACTTTAGAAAACATTGCTAAAAGAACAGTTGGATTCAGTGGTGCTGACCTTGAAAACTTACTCAACGAAGCTGCTTTACTTGCCGTAAGACGTAATAAAACAGAAATTACTATGGCTGAAGTAGATGAAGCTCATGACCGAGTATTAATGGGACCAGCTAAAAAGAGTCACAAATATACTGAAAAAGAAAAACGTACAGTTGCCTTCCATGAAGCAGGACATGCCGTTGTTGGTATTAAATTAGAAGGTGCCAATGACGTTCAAAAAATTACTATTATCCCTAGAGGAAGAGCTGGTGGATATAACCTAATGCTTCCAAAAGAAGAAACGTACTTACAAACTGAAAATCAATTACTTGATTCAATTAGTGGTTTCCTAGGTGGTAGAGTTGCTGAACAAATAGTTTTCAATGATATTACAACAGGGGCTTCTGATGACCTAGAAAAAGCAACCAAAATTGCCAGAGCAATGGTTACAGAATATGGTATGAGTGATTTAGGTCCAATTCAATTCGAAGAACAACAATCTAGCGTTTTCTTAGGACGTGATTATAATAAAACACAAAACTTCTCACATGAAGTTGCAAAACAAATCGATGAAGAAGTAAGAAAAATAATCACAAAACAATATAAAATTTCTAAGAAAATAATTGAAGAAAATATGGATCTATTAACTTTAATAGCTGAAACATTACTAGAATATGAAACAATTACTAAAGAACAAATCGATTATTTAGTTAAACATGGTCATATGCCAGAAGAAGCTATAACTTCAGAAGAAGCTTTCGAACAAGAAGTTAAATTTAGTAATTTAAGCTTTAAAAAATTAAAAGAAAAAGCTAAAGAAAAAAATATCGAAAATTATGAAGATATGACTAAAGAACAATTAGTTGAAGCTTTAGAGAAAGAAAAAGAAAAAAATCAGGACTAAAATCCTGATTTTATTTTATCATTTTATGTTTTTCATCAACAAATTCTTCCCAGTTTTTACAATAAAGACCATATCCAATCACAGAATCTCTATAACTAGGAGCTCCTGGACCAATCACAAGTTGATATCCTTTATCAATATATTCTTGATAAGAAATACCATTTTTCCTATAAGATTCCATATCACCTTGTAAAACATTTCCGATATAAGCTCCATATCCTTCCCTAACATAAAGGTTATAATCATACATTGGAATAAATCCATCCTTTATCATATTAGCTTGTAAAAACATAGTCCTAAAGTCATTATCATCAATACATGACATAAAATCCATAATATCCCCTCCATTTATTTGCGTATAATACATCAAAAAATAAATAATGTCAAATTGACATAAATAAATAAAATTATGATACAATATAATTGGTGATAAAATGAAACAATATTTAAAAGACTATACAAAACAAATAGATAATCTAATTAAAAATAAAAAGATAACAAATCAAGATATCGAAAATCATTTAGTTAAAATTAATTTTTTTCAAAATGAAAGACTTATTCACTTACTTGTTACCCTAGCTTATGGAATATTTTTATTCTTATCAATCATTATAAGTTTAAATAATTATATTTTCACATTAATAACAATTATAATCGCTATTTTCCTAATATTTTATGTAAGACATTATTTCTTTTTAGAAAATCATGTTCAATACTTATATAAACAGTATGATGAAATGAAAAAATTAAATAACAAATAAAGGCTTTAAATCAAAAGCCTTTTTTCATTATATGCCGATTTTTAAGTAGATTTATGTCATATATTGTGATAAAATGGTTATAGCTAAAAAATTATAGAAAATGGTGGTAACAATGGGAAAAATAATTGCTTTAGTTAATCAAAAAGGAGGAGTTGGAAAAACAACGTCTAGTATTAATCTAGCCGCTTCTTTAGGTTATATAGGGAAAAAAGTATTATTAATAGATTTAGATCCCCAAGGTAATGCTACTACTGGACTTGGTATTGATAAAGGAGACATAAAAAAAAGTATTTATGACCTTTTAATTGGAGATGCCAAAGTTAAAGAAGTAATTAAAAAAACAAAATTTAAAAATCTTTGTATTATCCCCGCTACAATAAGTCTGGCAGGTGCTGATATTGAACTAATGGAAAAATCAAGATTAGACCCAGAATTTTCAAAAAGTGGACAACTAAAAAAACATCTAGAAACAGTTGATGATATATTTGATTATGTAATTATTGATTGTCCACCATCCTTAGGTATTTTAACAACAAATGCCTTAACTGCGGCTAATTCAGTAATTATTCCAGTCCAATGTGAATTTTTTGCTTTAGAAGGAATAATGCAATTACTAAATTCTATCATGTTAGCTCAAAAGACATTAAATCCAACCTTAGATATCGAAGGTGTTTTACTTACAATGCTAGATAACCGAACAAATTTAGGTTTAGAAGTAGTTCAAGATATAAAAAGTTATTTTAAAGAAAGGGTATATGATACAATTATCCCAAGATTAGTAAGACTATCAGAAGCACCAAGTCATGGAAAACCAATTATTGCTTATGATTCGAAAAGTCGTGGTGCCGAAGCATATATAAATTTAGCGAAAGAGGTGATTATGCGCAATGGAAAATAGAAGAGCACTAGGTAAAGGCCTAGAACAATTATTTGATTTAGATAACCTAAATGTTGATAACGTAAGTGATTTTGAAAAACAAATGTATGAGGATGTTAAAACAGAAGAAATAGTTGAACTTCCAGTAAACGAATTAAGACCAAATCCTTACCAACCAAGAACTATTTTTGATGATGAAGCATTAAATGAATTAGCTGAATCAATTAAAGAAAATGGTGTATTCCAACCAATTATAGTTAAAAAAAGTATTAAAGGATATGATGTTATTGCCGGTGAAAGAAGATTACGTGCTAGTAAATTAGCTGGCCAAAAAACTATTCCCGCAATTATAAGACAATTAACCGATGATAAAATGGCAGAAATTGCCCTACTTGAAAATTTACAAAGAGAAAACTTAAATGCTTTAGAAGAAGCTAAAGCTTATAAATCATTATTAGAAAAATTAAACATAACTCAAGAAGAACTTTCTAAAAAAGTAAGTAAAAGCCGTAGTTATATCACCAATATGATAGGTTTACTACGTCTTCCAAACGAAGTTCAAGACATGATTATGGATGGAAAACTTTCTATGAGCCATGCACGAGTTTTAAGTAAATTAGAAGATGATGAAGAAATAATTAAAATGGCAAATGACATAGTTGATGAAAAATTAACTGTAAGAGATATTGAAAGTAAAAGTGAAGAAACACCTAAAAAAAATCAAATGCCAAAAAGAAAAAAAGAAAACGAATATAAGTATGTTCAAGATTTAATGAGAGAAAAATTAGATACAAAAGTAAAAATAAAAGAAAAGAAAATTGAAATTTCTTTCACTAATCAAGCTGATTTAAATCGTATTTTAGAAATCCTCGATATAAAGGAGTGATAAAGTGGAAAAATTGCTAACAAAGGAAGTTATATCAACAATTTGTATAATTGTCCTTTCAGTACTTATTTATTTAGGTATCAAAAAAATAATCACAAAAGTCTTAATGAAAAAAGCTAAAGAAAGCGAAAGTAAAAAAACCTTAACTGTTTTAACAGTTATTACTAACGCTTGTAAATATTTGTTCCTTATCCTAGCCCTTTTAATGGTGCTTGATGTTTGGGGAGTTAATACAAAAGCTTTAATTGCTTCATTGGGAGTTGTTGGTGCTGTTGCTGGTTTAGCTTTTCAAGATTTGTTAAAAGATTTTATTAGTGGAACATCAATTTTAACAGAAAACCAATTTAAAGTTGGAGACAATATTAAAATTGGTGATTTCAGAGGAGATGTTATTTCATTAGGAATGAAAACAACAAGAATAAGGGCATATACAGGTGAAGTAAAAATTATTTCAAACAGAAATATTACAGAAGTAATTAACTACAGTATTAAACCAATAAGAGTTTTAATTGATTTAAATTTAAGCTATGATGCTGATTCTAAAAAAATAAATGATACACTAAAATCAATATGTGATAAAGTTCAAGCCCAAACTAAATACTTGAGATCACCAATGCAAGTAATAGGTATCAATGAATTTACCTCAGGTGGAATAACTTATAGAGCCGCTGTTGAAGTAGCTCCTGGTCATGAACTTGAAGTAAAAAGATTATTTTTAAACGAGATGAAAAAAGAATTCGACAACAATACCTTCCAAGTAAACTATACCACAATGGATATTCATAATGTCTAACGAATATAAATTAGGTAGTATTGTTGTCATGAAAAAAGCTCATCCTTGTGGAAGTAACGAATGGGAAATAATAAGGATGGGTGCTGACATAAAAATAAAATGTCTAAACTGTGGAAGAAGTATTATGTTACCAAGAATCGAATTCAATAAAAAACTAAAAAAAATTATCCAAAATTAGGGAGGCTAACATGAAAAAGAAAAACAAAAAATTATTAGGTCCCGTAATCACGATAATTATTTTAACCGTAATTATTATGATTGCTAGTACCCTTTGTTCTATATTTCATATTCAAGGTGAAGTTACTAAAATAGCAAACCAAACCTTAGAAACATCAGAAGTAACTGTAAGGAGTGTCTTCTCTAAAGAAGGATTAAAATATTTACTATCATCTCCAGTTCAAACCTTTAAAAACTTTGAACCACTAGTACTATTAATTATAACCTTAATGGCTGTCTCTATTGGAAAATCAAGTGGTTTATTTAAAGCTATGTTTTCTCCATTTAGAAGATTAAAGCCATCTGTTGTAACATTTTTAACAATATTTTTAGGAATAATTTCTTCATTTTTAGGAGAATATGGAATAATATTAGTTGTTCCAATAAGCGCTGTAATATATCAGTACTTAGGTCGAAACTCTATGGTAGGAATTCTAACTGCTTTTATTGGAGTTACCACCGGATATGGTGCCGGATTAGTATTTAACTTTGATGATTATCAATTAGGATTACTTACCAAAGCTGCAGCAAACGTTAATATTGATAAAGATTATGTATTCAACGCTTGGTCTAATATTTATATAATGCTCGCATCAACTATAATCCTATCAGTTTTAGGAACAATTATTGTTGAAAACTTCTTAAAACCAAAAGTTGGTGAATCAATAGAGGAAGAAGATGAACTTGTATATTCTAAAAAAGGGTTAAAAGCAAGTCTATTAGCATTTGTAATTTGTATCATAGTATTCATATATTCAGTTATTCCAGGACTTCCTGGTTCAGGAATACTATTAGATACTAATGAAAAAGATTATGTCGCCCAACTACTAGGTGCAAATTCTCCATTTAATGATTCCTTTGCTTTCGTTTTCTTAATCATTATGATGATATGTTCTGGAATATATGGATATATATCTAAAAACATAAAAAACACAAATGATTTCAGTGTTGGACTTTCCAAAGAATTTGATGACTTAGGATATATGCTTGTATTAATGTTCTTTGCCGCTATAATGGCAAGTATCATTACCTGGACAAATCTAGGAACCGTAGTAGGATCATGGTTAATATCATTTATGAGTAATCTAGAATTTACTGGAATACCACTTATATTACTATTATTCCTTATAATTATTATAATGTCGCTTTTAATCCCAGATGCCCTAACAAAATGGACAATTGCCTCACCAATAGTTGTTCCCCTATTTATGAAAGCTAATATAACACCAGACTTTACTCAATTTATTTTTAAAGCTGCCGATAGTATCGGAAAAGGAATAACACCATTCTTCGTTTACTTCCTTGTTATGCTTGCTTTCTTAGAAAAATATAACAGTAAATCAAGTCATAAAATAACAGTATTTGGAACATTAAAAATAATGAGACCAACAATTCTTATTTTAACCGTTGTTTGGGCTATAATCATAATTGGATGGTTTGTTCTAGGAATTCCACTAGGACCAGGAGCAAGTCCAACTTTATAAACAGCATAAGCTGTTTTTCTTTTAAAAAACAAAAAATTATAGTATAATATCTAAAGGTGATGAAAATGAGTTTAACAGCAGGCTTAGTTGGTTTACCAAACGTAGGAAAATCAACATTATTTAATGCTATAACAAAACAAAATATTTTAGCGGCTAACTACCCTTTCGCAACAATTGAACCAAATGTTGGAATGGTTACCGTACCAGATGAAAGAGTTAATTACTTAAGTGATTTATACAAACCTAAAAAAACAATCCCGGCCACATTTGAATTTACTGATATTGCCGGACTAGTCAAAGGGTCATCTAAAGGAGAAGGACTTGGAAATAAATTTCTTTCCCACATAAGAGAGGTAGACGCAATATGTGAAGTAGTAAGATGCTTTGAAAATCAAAACATAACTCACGTTTCAGGAAGTGTAGATCCCATAAGAGATGTGGAAGATATAAATCTTGAACTAATATTAGCGGACCTAGAAGTTGTCGAAAATAGATTAGCTAGAATGGGCAAAAAAGCCAGACTTGCAGGTGATAAAGAAGCTTTAAAAGAAGCAGAAACCCTAGAAAAAATAAAAGAAAGTCTTGAAAACAATACCTGCCCTAGGAATATAGACCTTACCGATGAAGAAAAATTAATATTAAAACCATTTAATTTATTAACTATAAAACCAATAATTTATGTCGCAAATGTTAATGAAGAAGATATAATTGATGGAAACGAATATGTAAATAAACTTAAAGAATATGCCGAAAAAGAAAATGCTGAAGTTGTAGTTATATGCGCTAAAATAGAAGAAGAATTAAGCGAATTAGATGATGAGGAAAGAAAAGAATTCCTTGAAGATTTAAACATAAAAGAAAGCGGATTAGATAAATTAGCTAAAGCTTCATATAAATTATTAGGATTATCAACATTCTTAACTGCCGGACCAGATGAAGTAAAAGCATGGACATATAAACAAGGAATGAAAGCACCTGAATGCGCAGGTATTATTCATACAGACTTTGAAAGAGGATTCATCAAAGCAGAAATAATGAGTTTTGAAGACTTAAAACAATACGGTTCTGAACTAAAAGTAAAAGAAGCCGGAAAAATGAGACTTGAAGGAAAAGATTATATCATGCAAGATGGAGATATCTGTTATTTCAGATTTAATGTATAAAATTAATCGTAATTGATTAATTTTTTTAATTGTATGTTATAATAAAAATATAAAATAGGAGGCAATATGAAAAAATTTAGTTTAATTTTAGGAATGTTAATTTTATCATTATTTATTACCCCAAGCTTTAAAGTAAATGCAGAAACTGTTGTAAATAATGAAGAAGAATTAAGAGCTGCAATATCTCAAGGTGGAGATATTGTGATAAATAGTGATATCGAAGTAAAAGATACCATAACAATTAATAAAGATACTAATATTACTTATGAACATTACGACAATGAAATTTTCTTAAATGATGATAAAACCTTATTAGAAGTGAATAATGCAAATGTTAATATTGATGTAAATTTAACGACTGGAAATAAAAATGAAGGAAATTATGAAATAAAAGGAGGTAAAGCATTAGTTATAAACAGTGGGAATGTTAATATTAGCAGTAGAGAAATTAGAGCAGGTAATGCCATAGTCGCAAATGGCGGAAATGTTAATATATATGACCCCTATATATTTGCTAATGATATAGCAATAATAGCTAACGATGGATCAAATGTAAAAGTAATGCCTCGTGAAGGACAAAAATCGGCTCTTATTGGATATAAAAATGCCATGTATTTAAATGGTGGAACTATTGAATTAGATGGGCCTGTAGTTGTATCGAGTTACGATGATATTAAAAGTATATACATAAACAAAGGTTATAATACAAAAACAAATGAAGAAGCATTAAAATTCAATACTAATTTTGTTTTTGGCTATTTAAAAGATCAAAAACCTAATTTTAGTATATATGTAAATCCAGAAATAAAAGACTTAAAAATAAATGATGCAAAGAATTGGTTAGAGGTAAAAAATAACAAATTAACATTAAATTTCTGTAGCAATTCTTATATGCTCTATTCATCTAACACTATAGAAGAGCGCAATGAGATTTGCGGAAATATGCATGCAGTTTATGATGGCCCGATATATTCTAATGAACTATCGAAATGTATGAATGTATATATAAGTGGAAATTTAAATACAATTGATGATGGAACCTGTAATGTTAAAGATACCGAAAATACACAAGTAGTAGAAGTACCATCAACATCCGCACAAATGTCTATAATAATCGCAAGTATTGGAATTATATTCATATCTTTAGCTGTAATAGTAACAAAACATATAACAAAAAAGAATCAGTAGCTAACTGATTTTTTCTATATCTAAAACTTTACTTTTCCACCATAATCTGTTATAATCATAACCGAGTAATTAATTTACTCCTTGCTTCAAAAGAAGCCAATTAGACCATAAGGAGGTGTAAAAATGAGAAATTATGAAATTATGTTTATCATCAAACCAACATTAAGTGAAGATGAAGTAAAAAAACAAGAAAAAGAATTAGCTTCAATTATCACAAACAATGGTGGTAAATTAACTAAACAAGAAAGTTTAGGACAAAAAGAATTAGCTTACGAAATCAAAGATTTCAAGAGTGGATACTATTTCTTATATGATTTAGAAGCTGAAGATGACAAAGCAATAAAAGAATTTGATCGTCAATCACGTATTAATAAAAATATTATCCGTCATTTAATTACAAAAATAGAAGGATAAGAAAAGAGGTATTAATATGAATAGAGTTTGTTTAGTTGGAAGACTAACTACAAAACCAGAATTACGTTATACAGGAACAAATATTCCCTATACTAGATTTAGTTTAGCGGTAAATAGAACTTTCAATAACGCTAATGGTGAAAGAGAAGCTGATTTTATTAACATTGTTGTCTGGAGAAAACAAGCTGAAAATATTGTTAATTATTTAGACAAAGGTAGTCAAGTATCTATTGAAGGAAGAATTCAAACAGGTAGTTTCACTGACCAAAATGGTCAAAAACGTTACACTACAGACGTAGTTGCTGATAATGTTCAATTCTTAGATTCAAGAAGAAATACTCAAAATACTCAGGCTGCAGGACCAACACCATATGATTATCAAGATCCTAAACCTGCTGCTCAAAGTGATGTTAATGTTGATAGTGACCCTTTTGCTGATTTTGGTGATAATGTATCAATCGATGATAATTTTCTAGAATAAGTAAAGGAGGATAAACATGGCAGAATTTCGTAGAAAAAAGAAAAAAATATGTCAATTATGTGCTGGTAAACATTTAGATTATAAAGATGAAAACCTAAAAAAATACGTAAGTATGGATAAAGGTAAAATCTTACCTAGAAGAATCACTGGTGCATGTGCAAGACATCAAAGATATATAGCTGGTGAAATCAAAAAAGCAAGAATTATTGCTTTATTACCATTCGTTAAATAGTATAGTCAAAACTATACTTTTTTTAATGTCTAATATTAAGTTATGTATATAAATTTGATACATTTAAAGTCAAAAATGATATAATTTAAATAATGGAGGTAGTAATATGCCAAATAAAAATATTGAAACTTATGATGAATTACCATTATCTATTTTAAAAGAAGAAGATATGTTGAACTTTTACATTGAAAATATTACAAAAGAAAACGAAATATATAAAACAAGATTAAAAAACATAATTAAAGGTTTTCTAACTGAACCATTATTAATCACAAATCTTAAACAATATCTATATAAAATAGCAGAAAATAAATGGGATATTCAAAAAGAAAAGAATCAGGACTTATATTTAAATTTGTTTGAAAGAACTTGTAATGCTTTAGAAGAAAATAAAGATTTTGAATCAGCCTTAAAAGAATTAACTTACATAAAAAGAGCCTCAAAAGTAATTGGTGATAAAGCAAGTGAATTAAAAAAAGCAATAGTTAATTATTATCAAGAATATCACACTAATAAAAATACTCAAAGACTCGTTCAAGAAAGAAACATTATCGCAAATTTAACCGCATTATATAGTGGGAAATGTAAAGATAATTTTCTATCTGCACAAATGAAAAATTTAGAAAGTGATTATCAAAGTTTATTTACTTTAGATACCAATAACAGTAAAATAAGAAAATTTACCATTGAAGAAAAACAAAGAGAGGCATTACTTAATAAATATTTAAATAATGATGAAACGCTATTTAAACAATTAGATATTATAAAACAAAGTTTTCTTAAAGACATTAATGATAACCGTGTAGAAAAATTTATTGATGTCGCAATTGATGGAATTATTACTGGAAAGGCTCTTGATATTAAAAACCTAGTCGAACTTCCACCAAAACTTTCTGAATATGAGGATTATTTAAAAGCTAAAAAAATAATCAACCGACTTAATAAAGGTAATATAACCTATGAACATGGCGATGTTAGTGACTATAAAATACTTATAGATTTTAATGGTAAAGAATATTTCTATAATGGTGTTACCTTTAATGAAGTCGAATTAGAAAAAATAACTAGATACAAAAGAGCAAATCAAATATTTAATAATTTAAAATCAGTAATTTTAAACATTGCTAAAACAATTAATATAAATGAAGAAATCACCGAAGAAGAAGTAAAAAGAAAAATAAAAGAAATAAAATTTAATGATGATTTTTACAAATTTAATTTTGAATCAATAAATCAAACACCAATAAAAGGATTAACAAAAATAATAGAAAAATTAAATGAAAATCCAAACATAATTTTAAATGATAAAACTTATAATAACTTATATAATTTACTAATAAAAAATGGCTTTATGCAGTTAACGTTCTCAATCCCAAATGAAAATAGATTTATAAATAATTTCGAAGATTTAGAATCGCTTCTATATGAAATAATTGAAAACTTTGATAACATAACTAAATACATGCAAGGAGAAGAATTTTCAATTAAAAATATTAGTAAAATAACAAAGTTTAATCGACTATCAACAATCGCAAATGACAAAAGCTTATGTATGTTAAACAGTGAAATTATTCACAAATTAGATAAACAATCTAACATTGAACGAGCATGCGACCTAGTTGCGCAAATGCCAAAAAGAAATAAATCCACTGTCCCATACATAAACGGACAATGTGACGACTATCACTACTCTATTTATACCCCAAATGATGAATCAATTCTAACATCAGGTATCGATACCCATTCTTGTTTTCAAATAGGTGGAAAAGATAATGACTTTTTCCACTACTGCGTCTTAAATGACAATGGTTTTGTTATGAAAATTACCGATGAAAAAAATAACCTCATCGCCAGAGCGTCAGGATTTAGAAATGGTAACGGTGTTTATATTAATCAATTACTTTCAGTATATGATGACAAAATAATTGCCAAACCAACTGAAAGGAATAAAATAATTAATGCCTTCAAAAAAGCTTGTGAAGAAATAGTTGAAATATCACAAAATAATAATGCAGAAGAAAATAAAATAGATTTTGTTATCGCAACCCAAAGCCATTGTCTTTTATTTATAAAACCAAATATTTCAGATGATGTTAAAAATCTTATAGGTATTAAACCAATGAATATAACAGACTGGAAAAACTTTGCTAAAAGAAGTATAAACTTAAATCATCCAGATCAAGGATATTTTAGAACTGATTATGGGAAATTTGATTTAGTATGTCTAGCGTCAGCAATCGGTGAAATAACCCCACAAAAAATAAAACCAGGAATTTCTGAAGCAAAATATTTAGCCCCAAGAAGAGAAATTAAAAACACTAAAGCTAATGAAGAATATATAAATAAAATAAATGCCATATACGCTCATCAAACAAATCAACCATTTAAATATAAAAATATAAACAAAGACCTACAAATGATAAATGGTGAAAATTGGTATATATTATATGATGGGGATATCATAATAGAAAAATGCTGCTTAAAATATGATGAAAGAGCTTTAAAAGAATATAATGAAGTTTTAAATACCTTCAAAAAAGAAGAAATCAATGAATCAATAAAAACAAGATAAGGAGGACTAATATGGAAAAAGAAGCAACACTAGAAGAAATTGTAAAAAACGATTATCAAGAAAAAACAATTATCATGCAAGTTCCTACAAAAAAAATAGGAATTGCCTCTGATCACCGCGGATATAAATTAAAACAAAAACTTACAAAATATTTAACTAAAAAAGGATATACTATCATTGACTACGGATGTGATGATACTCAAAGTCATGATTATCCCGAATATGGCTTTAAATTAGGAAAAGCTATAAGATCCGGTGAAATTGAAAAAGGAATAGCCATTTGTGGTAGTGGTATTGGAATTAGTATCGCTTGCAACAAAATAAAAGGCGTCAGATGTGCTAAAGTTGATAATGTTAAAGAAGCAAAATACACAAGAATAGACAATGACGCTAATATAGTTGCCATAAGTGGTGACATGCTAACCTTTAAAGCAAAAGATATCGTAGACACCTTTTTAAAAACAAAATTCAGCAACCTAGAAAGACACCAAAGAAGAATTGATATGTTAAATAATTTTGTCGATTAAAGCAATATTATATATACTAGGATTAGTATTATCAATCTGGACATTAGAAAGTTTAAACATATCAGGAATTTTTAAAAAGAATAGATATTATCAAGCAAGGGTATTTTATCTAATAGTAAGTATGGCTTTATCGTATCTAGTAGTTAACTTTATATATGAATTTTTTGCAGTAACAAAAATCGTATAGTTAGAAAGGAACTATTATATGAAAAAGATTATTATCATTACCCTATTAGTAATTATAATACCTTTTTTTGTTGTCAAATTATTTGTTAAAACTGATGAAATAAAATTTAAATATGTCAGCAATAAAATAATAAGAGTAAAAGATGAAAATGGTAATATAAATGTTATACCTTTTGAAGATTATATAAAAGGTGTTGTTGCTAGCGAAATGCCCTCAAATTTTGAAAAAGAAGCCTTAAAAGCTCAAGCTGTCGCTTCAAGAAGTTATGCATTATATCAAATTTCTGGAAGAGAAAATGAAGACTATGATGTTTTAACAACTACAACCAATCAAGTATATAAAACTGACGAGATGTTAAAACAGCAGTGGAAAGAAGAATATACTAAAAAAATAAATAAAATTAAAGAAGCTATAATCGAAACACAAGGTGAATATTTAACATATGAAGGTAAAATCGTTAATGCTATGTTTTTTTCCACAAGTGTTGGATATACTGAAAATAGTGAAGAAATTTTTTCATCAAAAGTTCCATATTTAAGAAGTGTCTCTAGTAAATGGGATAAACAGTCACCGGCTTATACAGACACATCCACATATACCTTAATTGATTTTTATACCAAATTAAATATAGCCTATAGTCCAGATTTAAATATTGAAATCCTATCTAAAACATCAACCGGAAGAACCCAAAATTTAAAAATAAACAATGTAGAAATGACTGGCCGAGAATTTGCTAAAAAGCTAAGCTTAAGATCAAATTATTTCGATATTACTAAAAATGAAAATAATGTAACAATCATGACTAAAGGTTTTGGTCATGGTGTTGGAATGAGTCAATATGGAGCAAATGGAATGGCCAAAGAAGGAAAAAATTATAAAGAAATTTTAAGCCATTATTATTTAAATACAAAAATTTCAAAATTTTAAGTATAAAAAATAAAATTTTCACCAAACTTATATTAGAGGTGAAAAAATGGAAAAAAGAAAACTAAAGCAATCTATTATTTTTATTATCGGATCAGGTATCATGCTAGTACTTACAATAATCACAATGTATTATACAAATAAGCCAAATCAAGAATTAAAAGATGATGATTTTACCTATGTTTCAAAACTATTTCCTGAAAATATTGAATCAGTAGTTAATACAAATGAAACATTAATAAGACCTTACAGTAACCCTGAAATAAAAATAATTCAAAATTATTACGACTATAAAGGAAAAGAAAGTGACCAAGAAAACTCTATAATTAATTACGATACCACTTACCTTCAAAATAATGCCATCGCATATGGTGGAATAAAAGATAAATTCAATGTACTTTCAGTATTAGATGGTACAGTAACAAGTATTAAAGAAGATAAACTATTAGGAAAAGTTGTAACTATAACTCATCAAAACAATATCACAACCGTTTATAAAAGTTTATCCGAAGTAAATGTTAAAGAAAATGATAAAGTAGTTCAAGGAAATGTTATCGGTAAAGCTGGAGAGTCAAATATTAATACAAAATTAGGTAACCATGTTTCATTTGAAATTCTTAAAGACGGTCAATATTTAAACCCTGAAAATTGTTATGAAACAGAAGTAAGTAAATTAGGTAACTAATTTCTTTTTTTTATAGAAAAAAGTCGGAAAAAATTACCAACTAATATATAAAAAATAATTTATGTATGCTATAATATAATATGAACAAAGGGTGATATTATGTTTACAAAAGATATAGGAATAGATTTAGGAACAGCAAATGTTCTTATTTATATTAAAGGACAAGGAATAGTATTAAATGAACCAAGTGTAGTCGCTATTGATGAAGACACAAAAAGACCAGTAGCCGTAGGAACAACCGCCAAAGAAATGCTTGGAAGAACACCTGGCCAAGTAAAAGCCATAAGACCACTTAAAGATGGAGTTATCGCTGATTTTGAAACAACTGAAATAATGTTAAATTACTTCATCAGAAAAGTAAATGGAAAAAGCTTTTTCACAAGACCAAGAATATTAATTTGTTGTCCTTCAAATATTACACAAGTTGAAAAAAACGCTATCAAAGAAGCCGCTGAACAAACGGGTGCTAGAAAAGTATATCTAGAAGAAGAACCAAAAGTAGCTGCTATTGGTGCCGGAATGGATATATCAAAACCTAGTGGAAATATGGTAATCGATATCGGAGGAGGAACAACAGATATCGCAATCCTATCACTTGGTGGAATTGTTAATTCAACTTCAATAAAAGTTGCTGGTACTAAATTTGATAATGATATTATAAAATTTATTAGGGAAAAATATAAACTATTAATCGGTGATGTAACTGCCGAAGATATAAAATTTAAAATAGGAACCGTGTTCCCTGGATCAAGAGATGAAAAGATGGAAGTAAGAGGAAGAGATTTAGTTACTGGACTTCCTCACACTATAACCATTACTTCAGAAGAAATTGAAGAAGCCTTAAGAGAAAGCGCATATGTTATTGTAAATGCTGCTAAATCAGTTCTTGAACAAACACCACCAGAATTATCCGCAGATATTGTAGATAAAGGTGTCGTAATTACTGGAGGAGGCGCACTATTAGATGGTTTTGCTCAACTTCTAAATCACGAATTAAAAGTTCCTGTCTTTATTGCTGAAAGTCCATTAACATGTGTTGTTGAAGGTACTGGAGTTTTATTAGATAACATTCCTCTATTAGAAAGTGGTTTAAATAAAAATTATTAGACCATAATATAACTAAGGAGGAATAAAATGGATATAAATCAAATAAAAAAATTAAAAGAAAGTTTATTCAAACCATCCCAAAGTGGATGGATGACCTTAGAAGAAGAAAATAAAAAGAAGATGTATACCTATTCAGAAGGATACATCTCTTTTCTTAATGAGGCAAAAACAGAAAGAATGTGTGTTACATATTTTAAAAATTTATTAATAGAAAATGGTTTTAAAAATATTGATGACTGCCAAACATTAAAACCAAATGATAAAGTTTATTATATCAACAAAGAAAAAAACATTTATGCTGCAATAATAGGTCAGGAAGACAATTTAAATATAATTGGTGCTCATATAGATAGTCCAAGATTAGACTTAAAACCAAATCCCTTATATGAAAGTGATGAACTAGCCCTATTTAAAACTCATTATTATGGTGGAATAAAAAAATATCAGTGGCTAAATATTCCTTTAAGTATGCATGGTGTAATAGTAAAAAAAGATGGCACAAAAATTCAAATAGATATTGGAGAAAAAGAAGAAGATCCAATTTTTACAATTGCTGATCTTCTTCCCCACCTTTCTAATTGGCAAGAAAATAAAACATTATATGAAGCAATAGACCCTGAAAATCTAAATATACTTGTTGGAAGTATACCATATACAAAAGATAAAATAAATGAAAATATAAAATTAAATATTATAAGTATCTTAAATAAAGAATATGGTATAACTGAAAGAGATTTTGTAAGCAGTGAAATAGAATTTACTCCCGCCTTTAAATCAAAAAGTTTAGGCTTTGATAAAAGTTTAATTGCCGGATATGGTCAAGATGATAGAGCGTGTACCTACACCAGTATGACTGCCCTACTAAACATTGAAAATCCTAAAAAAACAGCTATATGCATTTTAGCTGACAAAGAAGAAATTGGAAGTATGGGAAACACAGGAATGTCATCAACATCATTTGATTATTTTATCGAAAAAATATTAAAAAAAATAAACAGTACCAAAACAATAAACGAAATATATAATGATTCATTAGTTTTATCAGCTGATGTAACTGGCGCATATAATCCAAACTTTCCAGATATTTATGAAAAAAATAATGAATCTTATCTTGGTCATGGACTTTCATTAATAAAATATACAGGATCCGCATCTAAAGGTGGCGCCTCCGATGCAAATAGTGAATACGTTGCCTTAATAAGAAAAATATTTGAAGAAAATAATATCACATATCAAAGTAGTGAAATGGGTAAAATAGGAATTGGAGGTGGCGGAACCATTGCCTATATTCTTGCTAACCGGGGAATGAATGTCATAGACTGCGGAATATCATTATTATCAATGCATTCTCCATATGAAATTTCAAGTAAATTTGATATATATAATGCATATCAAGGTTATATATCTTTTTATAAAACAGATGAAATATTAAAAAAATAAAATTTTTCATCTTTTTTTCATATCTTCATGATACAATACAGTCAAGGAAGTGAGATTATGATTACAATTGAAGAATCAAAAACAAATAATATTTCTAGTCAAAGTGACAATTTTATATTACAAAGAAATAATAATATAATTGCCATTGCTGAAAGTAATATTGGAAAATTAAGAGAAAAAAATGAAGATTTTTATGGACTTTTCATTAATGATGAAGATCCAAACTTAATATTAATAGCTGTTGCCGATGGATTGGGCGGTTTGCATGGTAGTGAAAGAGCATCAAGATATACTATAAAAAAATTAGGACACTTCTTTGAAAAAAGTAATCCAGAAGATATAAATCATCCAAATCGTTATAAACTTTATCTAGACCGAAAAATTAGAGAAATAAATAAAACATTACCAGTTGGTGGAACTACTTTAACCGGAGCAATATTAGGAAAAGAAAATCTAATTATTTTTAATATTGGTGATTCAAGGACATATGGATTTAAAAATAATAAATTAATCCAATTAACCGAAGATGACTCTAAAGTATGGGAAATATATAAACAAGGACTTGTAAAAAAGGATGACATTAGATTTATTTATGGTAATAATATAATGACTGAAGCCATTGATGGATTACCTTGGCCTATTCATCCAAGGTATAAAATAGTAAATAAAAATCAATATGATGCTCTGCTTTTAACATCAGATGGAATTCACGATATATTATCAGACAAAACAATGGAGGATATAATAATCAATAATATAAATGATCCTCAAATGATTATTAATAGAATAATTGATATTTCAGTAAATGGACCAGCTGACGAAATATCAGAAGAATCTATGGAAGATATTTACGCAATTGGAGATATACCTTTTTCTAAAACACAGCCAGGAAAAGATAATGCAACTGGAATGTTTGTTTTAACTAAAAAAATAGGAGGAATAAGATGACTATTCAAGCTATTATAAATATTTTAATTGCCTTAGCCGCATGTTTATATGGTTACCGTTTAAATAAAGTATTAATTGCTATTATTGGTTTTTATTATGGATATCAGCTAGGATTAATGTTTTTACCAGCCATAACATTAGATGGAACTTTAATTCAAATATTATCCATAGTAATCGCCCTTCTTGTGGCCATTATCTCATATAATATGTATTTAGTAGGTATATTTATTATATGTTTCGCAACTGCATATTCATTATGTTCAGGCTTGCAAATAGATGAAACATTCCGAATTATAATTGGTGCTGTATTTGGATTTATAGCAGGTGGCCTTGGAGTATCATTTACAAGACCAATAATAATAATTACAACAAGTTTAGCCGGAGCATATTTACTAATCGATACAATAGTTAAATTAGTAGGTTTTTCAAACAGCTTATTTATAACTATCGGTACCTTATTTGTTGCCTTACTAGCTTCAAGCTTTCAATTTAGCCGAAATCCAGAAAATTAGATTTATTTATTAAAATATGATAAAATTAATAAAGAGGTGATTTTCATGGATCAACAGCAGATCACAAAAATATTTTTAATGGTTATGACAACCTTTTTCTTTGTTGCCTTAATCGTTCCCTTTATTAAAAAAATAGCCATTCACGTTGGTGCATTAGACATTCCTAATGCCAGAAAAGTTCACACCAAACCAATGCCAAGATTGGGAGGTCTTGCAATATTCTTTGGTTTCCTTTTTGGATATATGATATTTGGTGAACCAAGTAGTATAATGAATTCAATTTTAATAGGTAGTTTTATAATTGTTTTAACCGGAGCTATTGATGATATAAAACCATTAAAAGCTTCTATAAAATTTATCGCTCAATTGGCCGCTGCCTGCATTGTAACAATATATGGTGGATTATTAATACAAGACATATCAGCCTTTGGATTATATATAAACTTTGGTATATTTGCATACCCAATAACTATATTCTTTATTTTAGGATGTTTAAATTGTATTAACTTAATTGATGGATTAGATGGATTATGTGCAGGACTTAGCTCAATATATTTTGCCACTATAGGTATTATATCTATAATCATGGGGAAAACCGGTTTAGAATTCGTTTTAACATTTATAATGTTAGGTTCAGTACTTGGATTCTTAGTTCATAACTTCCATCCCGCATCAATATTTGCTGGTGACTCTGGATCCTTATTCATGGGCTTCATGATTGCCGTTATAACTTTATTAGGATTTAAAAGTGTTACATTAACTTCATTAATAATACCAGTATTAATTCTAGCTATCCCAATTCTAGATACTGTATTTGCTATTATTAGAAGATTAATTAAAGGAGAAAAAATATCTAAACCTGATAAATCACACTTACATCATCAATTATTAAATAAGAATTTTTCTCACTTAACAACTGTATTAATAATATATGGAATAAGTATCCTATTTTCAATCGCATCAATAATTTATGTCTTACATGATCAAAAAATAGGATATATCCTATATGCAATATTAACAATTATCGTTATAACATTTGTTTTAAAAACTGACATAGTTGTTGATACTCATACACTTAGTAAAAAAATCCATCACTTTAGAAGAAAATAGTTAATTTGGTAAATAAAATACCTTTAAGGCTTTATATTAAAAGCCTTTTTCTTTACAAACAAATAAACTTGTGCTATAATTAAACGCGTGTAGAAAAAAGAGAGGGATTTGTATGAAACAAAGAAATATCGCAATAATTGCCCATGTCGACCACGGTAAAACTACCTTAGTTGACCAATTATTAAAACAATCTGGAACATTTAGAGAAAACGAAGAAGTTCAAACCAGAGCAATGGATTCTAATGACCTAGAAAGAGAAAGAGGAATTACAATCTTAGCTAAAACAACAGCTATTAATTATAAAGATTACCGTATTAATATCTTAGATACTCCAGGCCACGCTGACTTTGGTGGTGAAGTTGAACGTATCATGAATATGGTTGATGGTGTATTACTTGTCGTAGACGCTTATGAAGGAACAATGCCACAAACAAGATTCGTATTAAAAAAAGCTTTAGCCGCAGGCGTTGTACCAATTGTTGTTGTTAATAAAATTGATAAACCATCTGCAAGACCACAAGCTGTAGTTGATGAAGTAATGGATTTATTTATTGAACTTGGTGCAAGTTTAGAACAACTTGACTTCCCAGTTTTATATGCTTCTGCCTTAAATGGAACATCTTCAAATAAGCCAGAAGTAGAAACTCAAAAGAAAACAATGGACCCAATTTTAGATGCTGTAATCGAAACCATACCAGCACCAGAAGTAGATGAAAATGGACCTTTCCAATTCCAACCTGCTTTACTTGATTATAATGATTTTGTCGGAAGAATTGGTGTTGGTGTCGTTAAAAGAGGCCATGTTAAAGTAAATGAAACAGTAACATGTATGCGCTTAGATGGAACAACTAAACAATTTAGAGTTCAAAAAATATTTGGATATTTAGGTTTAAATAAAATTGAAGTAAATGAAGCTCATGCTGGTGATATTATCGCTATTGCTGGTCTTCCAGATATTTCCGTTGGTGAAACAATATGTGCCTTAGGTCATGAAGAAGCATTACCTAAATTAAGAATTGATGAACCAACATTACAAATGTCATTTGGTGTAAATACAAGTCCATTTGCAGGTAAAGAAGGTAAATTCTTAACTGCCAGAAAAATTGAAGAAAGACTATTAAAAGAAACAGAAAAAGACGTTTCATTAAAAGTAAAACAATTAGATTCAGAATCATGGATGGTATCTGGTCGTGGTGAATTACATTTATCAATTTTAATTGAAACAATGAGACGTGAAGGATATGAAATTCAAGTTTCAAAACCACAAATTATTATTAAAGAAATCGAAGGAAAAAAATACGAACCTTACGAAGATGTTGAAATCGAAGTTCCAGAAGAATATGTTGGACCTGTTATCGAAGCTTTAGGTAACAGAGGTGGAAACATGGAAAACATGCAACCATTCGATAACCAAACTAAATTATTATATACAGTACCATCTCGTGGATTAATCGGATTTACAACTGAATTTATGACACTAACAAAAGGATATGGTATCTTAAGTCATGCCTTTAAATCATATGAACCATTAACTAGTGGAAACATTGGTGAAAGAAAAGCTGGTGTTTTAGTTGCTATCGAAGGTGGAAAATCAACTGCTTATGCTCTAGGTGCTCTAGAAGACCGTGGAGAAATGTTTGTTGGACCTGGTGTAGATGTTTACGAAGGTATGATTGTTGGTGAACATTCACATGAAAATGATTTAGCAGTAAACGTTGTAAAAGGTAAGAAACTTACAAACACAAGAAGTGCAACTAAAGATAATACAGTAGTTTTAAAACGTCCAAGAGAAATGAGCTTAGAAGTATGCTTAGACTATATTAATGAAGACGAATTAGTTGAAATTACTCCATTAAATTACCGTTTAAGAAAGAAAATATTAAACACAAATGAACGTAAAAAATTCGATACTAAAAAAGTAAAATAAGGATATTATTAATCCTTATTTTTAATTTCTGTAATAAATTTAACCTCATTATTTTCATATTTAGGAATAATACTAAATTCATAATTATATTTATTGGTAAAAGAAATTCTTATATCAGGACAGTGATAATTAATACTCTTTCTAATCACTACATCATCAAAAGCTTCATCATTACTATATAAAAGATCAACATCTTTACTTTCATCAAACATTATTTCATTAATTTTAAAGTTTGTTACCTTTTCATTAAATTTAATAACGATATAATTAGATGTTTTATCAAGTGAAATTTTATTATCAAAATCTAAATTATCATCTTTTAAATATTTTATGTTAAAAAAATTTTTATCAGTGTAAGATTTTGTTAAATTTTGTAAATACATATTAAGCTTATTATTTTTATAAATATTACCTTTATATTCTATATAATCATCATTTAAACTTATATAATAAATATCTTTTTTGGTTTTAATAACTAATTTATTTTTAAAAGAGTTTCCTTTTTTTAAAGAACTATTATTTATAATCATTTGTTTAATATTATTAAAACTATCTTCCATAATATTAATATCATTATATTTAATTTCAGTAATTTTATCGTTTATATTAACTCTATTGCATCCAGTAAGTAAAAAAACAAATAAAAAAGCAATGAATTTTTTCATAATATCACCTTTTTTAGTATGTATAATAAAAGAAAAAAAATACTCACTATTAATTAAGTATTTTTTCAGATATTTTTCGACATATATTTTTAATATTACTACTACCAGATAGTTCAAATCTAATTGTTCCAAGACCACTAATTACTATATCAAATTCCGCATCCAAATCAAATGTTCCAGCCGTCTCAACTGAATATGCTTGAATGCGGGAATAAGGAATTGAAGTAAAGTCCACTTTTTTTCCAGTAATTCCTTGTACATTAATAGATATTATTCTTTTATCGGTAAAAACAAGTTTATCCCTCATTGAGCTAAAAGAAGCTACTACCTCTTCCTTTTCTATCAATATATCCTTTACTATTTTTTCTCCTTCTTGATTTGAAATTGAAGATAATTTAACAAATGTCTTATTTTTAAAGTCTACCATTTTATATTCCTTTCTTATTTTTCTAATTATAAAATAGTAATTATTGTTTGTCAATTATTGTCTTTCTTCTGCTTTTATTTTCATTTCTAAATAATAATCTCTAAGTTCTTTAAATCTTTGATAATGAATTATTTCCCTTTCCCTTAAAAAAGAAATTGGTCCAAGTACATCTGGATCATCTGTTAAATCCATAATATGTTCATAAGTGGCTCGTGCCCTTTGTTCAGCACCCATATCACTTTCAATATTCGCAATGTAATCACCTGCAGTTTTAATATAACTCATATTAAATGGATTACCAAAAGTATCCGATGGGAATAAATCTCTTCCAAACTGCGCATAATCACCATCTAATCCTGCTTTTTTTAACTCTTCTATACTTGCTCCATCCATAAGCTGAAATAAAATAGCCGATATTATTTCAACATGCGCAAACTCCTCAGTTCCAATATCAGTAAGTAAAGCTTTTCCTCTATCATCTGGCATCGTATATCTTTGATCTAAATATTGCCAAGCTGCCGCAAGTTCACCTGCCGGACCACCATACTGGGTTAAAATACATTTCGCAAGATTTAAATCTCTTTTTTTAATATTAACTGGATATTGTAATCTCTTTTCATATTTCCACATAAAAACCTCCTATTTTTCCCAAGGCCACGGACTATTAATCCATGACCATGGATACCCTTCTGTACCACTTACAGTAAGTGGACCAAATTTCTTCTCATATTCTCCCCTAACCTTTGATGTATCTTCAGCTAAAGTATTATATAAATTAATCATCTCTTTATCATTTGGATGAGTATCTAAATACAAAGCTACATCATGTGCCGCAAAAGCATAAGCATCTACCTTAGTTAAAAGTTCTGCCTGCTCATTCATAGGTCTAATATCAAAAGGTCTAGAAAGCTTATATTGATTATACAAATCAGGATACATATTACCTCTAATAAATCCATTATAAATATCAAATAGATTATCTGGACATGTTTGACCATCATATCCGCATTTATTAAAATTCATATTATCCCCAGCTTGTTTTGAAAGCTTTTCCATAAGTTTTCTATCAATGTTTACTTCTTGAAAATAATTATTATTCTCAAAATTATTCATATAGTTATTCATCTAAATCCTCCTCTGGGTTATAGTATGATAAAGAATGTAAAAAGTATAGATAAAAGCCTATTTAATCTTGTCAAAACTATTAAAAATTAGTATCATATCAAAAGAGGTGAAGTTTTATGAATAAAATATATAATCAAGTTATCCTAGAATTTGGTCCAGATGACTTCATGAAAGGATTAAACTATAGCTCAAAAAAAATAAAACTTCTAAGAATCGAAAAAAATGGTGAAAATAAAACCGCTATTTTTAAAGTAGAATCAGAAAGATCACTTTCAAAATATGAAGTTGAAATTGAAATAGATAAAGATAAAAATTTTAAATCGTATTATTGTTCATGTCCCCAGTACATGCAGAAAGGAAAATGTAAGCATATTACTGCAAGTATTTTAAAATATGAATTTGAATTACTATCAGATGATCAAGTTCAAAATAATGAAAACTATCAAATCATTATGTCTAAAGAAATTATTAATAAATTTTATAAACCTCGAAAAAATAAGATAAAAGAAAGATTAAACCTAGAAATAACTATTAAAAATGAATCAAATTATTATGATGGTGATATTCTTGAAGTATCTTATAAAATAGGTAATGATAAATTATACACAACATCTAATAAATTTAATAATTTTCAAAACGCATATAAAGAAAATGAAACATTCAAATTCTCTAAAAATTTTACTTATGATCCAAATATTCATTATTTTGATAAAGAAGATGATGATATTTTAAAATATTCAGAAAACTATTTAAAGGATGGTAGAAACTATTATGGAGATATTGTAAATAAAGATAAATTACCTTCTTTTATGGAAAATCTTAAAAATAAAAGTTTCTATATTGAAGATAATTTATATCACGGATATACATCTGAAAATCCTCTTAAAATAAATCTAACCAAAGAAAATGATAATTATATATTAAAAATAGAAAACATCGATAATTTCTCCCCATTAATCGAAAAATCCAATTTTATTTATGATGAAAATAAAGTATATAAACTATCAAACGATATAAAAACATTCTATCAAACTCTTTATGAAAATAACTTAGATAGTATTATATTTAAAAACAAAGATATAGAAAAATTCACAAATGGTCTTCTTTATTTAATTAAAGATAGTATTAATATTTCAGAAGATATAACTGAAATTATTGTCCCAACAAAACCAAAAATAAAATTATATTTTGATTTTCATTATAATGACATTGAATGTAAATTAAAATTAAAATATTCAGATAAAGAAATTGATTATTTTTCTAACGTAATCGGAATATTAAGAGATGAAGAATATGAAAGTAAAATAATCGAAAAATTATCAAACTTAAACTTTATTATTGATGAAACAAATCAAACAATACTAATGGATGATATTGATAGTATTGGATACTTTTTAGAAGAAGGATTATTTACCTTTGATGAAGAATACGAAATATTCACATCTGAAAAAATAAAAGATACTAATATTATTAAAAAAACAAATAATTCTGTAAGTTTTAGTATTGGTAGTGATAATATTTTATCTTACAATTTTAACCTTGATGGTTTAAATACTAAAGAACTATCAGATATCTTATTATCATTAAAAAGTAAGAAAAAATATCACAAACTTAAAAACGGTTCAATAATTAATTTAAATAAAGATGAAAATTTAAATCAAATAAAAGAAATAACCGATGATTTAGGTATTTCAAATAATGATATAAAAGAAGGTCTAGGAACAATTCCTAAATATCGAGCTTTATATTTAAATAGTTTAAAAAACGATTATAATGTTATTAAAACAAATGATAGCTTTAATAATTTAATTAATAACTTTAATTCATATAAAGATAGTGAAATTAACCTTCCAAAAGAGAATTTAAAAACATTAAGAGACTATCAAATAACAGGTGTTAAATGGCTTTATAATATATATAAATCGGGCTTTGGAGGTATTTTAGCCGATGAAATGGGACTTGGAAAATCAATCCAATTAATATATTTAATCAAACTAATAATAAAGGAAAACCCAAAAGCAAAAATATTAATTGTCGCCCCTACTTCATTAATATATAACTGGCAAAAAGAATTTGATAAATTTGGTCCAGAATTAAAATATAAAGTTTTTGCTGAAAATAAAAAACAAAGACAAGATAATTTAAAAAATATTGATGATATTAATATAATGATTACCTCATATGGTCTTATTAGAAATGATTTAGACACATACAGTAAAATAAACTTTGACTTAATGGCAATCGACGAAGCTCAAAATATTAAAAATGCTTCAGCTGGTGTAACTAAATCAGTAAAAGAAATAAAATCAAATATTAAAATAGCTCTAACAGGCACACCTATTGAAAATAATATCCTAGAAATTTGGAGTATATTTGACTTTATTATGCCTGGATTCCTCGCCAACCAAGATAAATTCCAAAACTTATATAATGTTAAAGATATGGATGAAGAATCTACAAAAAGATTAAATAAATTAAATAATCAAATTAAATATTTTATCTTAAGAAGAAAGAAAAAAGATGTTGTTAAAGACTTACCTGATAAAATTGATAATAATATATATATAGATTTGGATAAAGATCAAAAGAAAGTATATATAGCTGAAGTTCAAAAAACAAAAAAAGCTTTAGATGATATGATAGCGACTGAAGGATTTACTAAATCAAAAATGAAAATCATACAGCTTCTTACTAAATTAAGACAAATATGTATTGATCCTCATATTATATTTGAAAATTATGAAGGTGAAAGCGCTAAAATAAACGAACTATTAAAAATAGTAGCTGAAACAAAAGCTAATGGCCATAAAATGCTTATATTTACCACATATAAAAAAGCCTTAGATTTAGTCATACCAAAACTTAATAATATGAAAATATCTTCTTATTATATAGATGGTAGTGTTCCTTCTAAAAAAAGAATGGAATTAGTTGAAAAATTTAATAATGATGATACTGATGTATTTATAATAACCTTAAAAGCCGGTGGAACAGGCTTAAACCTAACATCCGCAACAGTTGTTATCCATTTGGATTTATGGTGGAATCCACAAGTTGAAAATCAAGCAACTGATAGAGCACACAGAATAGGTCAAAAAAATAAAGTAGAAGTAATAAGACTAATTACTAAAGGAACAATTGAAGAAAGAATATTAGAACTTCAAAATAAAAAGCGAAAACTTGCTGAAATATTAATTGATGGTGAAGACCATAATGAAAATCAATTTTCCAAACTTACAGAAGATGATATCAAAATGCTACTTTCAATTGATAAATAAATTTTCTTGAAACACTTGCCAAAAGACATATTTATTGGTAAAATATATATGTCTTTACAAATGGCGGAATTGGTGAAGTGGTTAACACGGCGGATTGTGGTTCCGTTATGCATCGGTTCGATCCCGATATTCCGCCCCATTTAAGATAATTAAAATACGCATTATTGCGTATTTTTTTATATATTATTATCTTTACTTAAAATTTCATAGGCTTTTCTTATAAACCCTGCCTTACTCATATTTGTTTTTTAAACATTTATTTCATTCATATCCTCAATTTTAATTTTAGCTTTAAATTGTTTGTAATGCTCTTTTAAATATTTTAAATCATATTCTTTTTTATTAAATTTTTAAAATAATTTTTTATAATACATAGTGACCCCCGGTTATTATGTATTTTTTATGAAATGATATATAATAACGAGACAAGAAAGGAGG
>CACZST010000030.1 GCA_902783895.1 uncultured Erysipelotrichaceae bacterium | reverse complement strand
TTACTGGATAAAAAGATATACTTAAAATAAATATTGAAAGCGCAAAAAATAATTTTTTCATATATTTAATCCTCCTACCTTACAATAACAGTTTATCAAAAAAAAAAAAAAAAAAACAAGGTAATATTTTCCTTTAATAAAAGTAATTAGAAAAAAAAGAAAGTAAAATTACTTCCTTAAAAGTTTTATAAATTCATCAATTTCTAAAACACCTTTTTCATCACTACCATATTTTCTATAAGAAATTGTTTTACTATCTCTTTCCTTATCCCCTAAAACTAACGTATAAGGAATTTTTTTAGTTACAGACTCTCTCATCTTATAACCTAGTTTTTCATTTCTATCATCTAAATGTACCCTAAATCCTTTTGAAGTTAATTTTTCTAAAACCTCTTTAGCATAATCTAAATGATAATCATTATTTACAGGAATAATTGTCACTTGAACTGGTGAAAGCCATACAGGTAAAGCTCCCTTAGTCTCTTCAAGTAAGAATGCGATAAATCTGTCAAGTGAACCTAATATAGCCCTGTGAATAACAACTGGCTTTTGTTTACTACCATCCTCATCAATATAAGTAAGATCAAATCTTTCGGGAAGTTGATAGTCAAGCTGAATAGTAGATAAAGTTACATCATGACCTAAAGCACTTTTAACTTGAACATCTAACTTAGGTCCATAAAATGCAGCTTCACCTTCGGCCTCATAAAAATCAAGACCATATTCTTTTAAAACCTCACGAAGCTCATTTTCAGATTTCTCCCAAAGTTCATCATTACCAAAATATTTTTCCGTATTATTTTTATCTCTTAAAGAAAGACGGAAACTATAATCTTTAAATCCAAAATCTTTATAAGTTTCTAATATTAAATCAATAACATTTTTAAATTCCTCTTTTATTTGTGAAGGAGTGCAGAAAATATGCGAATCATTTTGAGTAAAATTCCTAGTTCGCTCAAGTCCACATAAAGCTCCTGAAGCTTCATATCTAAAGTCTTGGGCAATTTCCGCAAGTCTAATTGGTAAATCACGATAAGAATGTAATCCACTTTGATAAATCATCATATGATGTGGACAGTTCATAGGTCTTAAAACATATGCTTCTTTATCAAGTTCCATTGGTGGAAACATATCTTCTTTATAATGATCCCAGTGACCACTTGTCTTATATAAATCAACAGTTCCTAAAGAAGGAGTTAAAACATGTTCATAACCACTATTAAGTTCCTTATTCATAATATAATCACTTAAAAGTCTTCTAACTGTAAACCCATTTGGAAGCCATAAAGGTAAACCCTTACCAACTAAATCAGAAAACATAAAAATACCAAGTTCCCTACCAATTTTTCTATGATCTCTTTCTTTAGCCTCTTCAAGCATAATCAAATATTCATCTAAATCTTCTTTGCTATCAAAACATACACCATATATTCTTTGTAAAACTTTATTACGAGAATCACCCTTATAATAAGAACCACTTACCTTAAGTAACTTAAAATTCTTACATTCTTTAACTGTATCAACATGACCACCACGACATAAATCAGTAAACTCACCTTGACTATATGCAGTTATAATAGAATCTGAAGGAAGTTCATTAATTATATCGATCTTATAAGGATTATCTTTAAATTTTTCTAAAGCTTCATCTCTTGTAAGTTCATGTCTAATAATTCTTTTACCATCTTTAACAATTTTTTTCATTTCTTTTTCTATTTTAGGTAAATCCTCCTCAGTTATCGTATCATCACCTAAATCAATATCATAATAAAATCCATCACTAGTAACTGGACCAACCCATAATTTAGCATTAGGATACATCCTTAAAACAGCCTGCGCCAAAACATGAGCGCAGCTGTGATTTAAATGATTTAATCTCTCATCTTCTTTAATGTTTACCATAATAATCAAACTCCTTTCTTAAAACCTTTGGATAATATTTATCTTCAGCTAGAATAATCTCCCCATTTTCAAGCTTAGTAAATCTTCTTGGATTAGCATAAGGTGCAGGATTATTAAATACATCCTTAACTAAAACAACTTCACCATTTTCAAGTTGATAAGGTTCAACCTCTTCAAAATCAAAACTTAAAAGTTCAATCCCATATGAAGGAAGTAAAAATTTAAGTTCCTTATGCGTAAGCCTATTAAAACTTCTCGCTAAAGCAAAATTCCTCACATCATAATAGCGAACTAAAAATCCACTTATTAACATTTTGTGCGCTTTTTTTATCTCTCTCTTATCCATAAAAACAACTCCTTTTAAACAAAAAGACACCCCTACAACTAGGAGCGTCAAACAAACGCGGTACCATCCTCTTTTATACCTTAATTAATATAACGGTTTTACCCGGAAGACTTTTTAAATCTTCAGCTTAGAAGGGAGTAACAAATTAACCGCTATTATTAGTCTTTCACCATCACTAACTCGCTATAAACACCTAAATTAACCGCCATATCCTTCATCAATGCCATTACTTATATAATATCATAACTTTTCTCTTTGTCAATAAATTATTTATTAATTTTTGATTTTTGTCAATACATAGTGCCACAAATGAACAAAACAAAATTATCGTCTATATGGCGATTTTTTATTTTTTTAAGTTTAGG
>CACZST010000029.1 GCA_902783895.1 uncultured Erysipelotrichaceae bacterium | reverse complement strand
GAATCTAAGGTTGTTGTATTACTTCCCCATGACTTACAACCCCACTCTCTTGTACAAAAATCATCACTATTTGTGGAATATCTGGCACCATATTCATCCCATGGCATTTCTCCAATGCTTTCCTGTTTTATAACTTTTATTGTTCCATCTTTCTCAAGCGATATTATCCTATAAAGATCATCACCTAATTTAATATAGTTATTTGGTTTTCCTCCTTTATAGATATATCTTCCTTCTACAGTAGAATCTATATATAATCCATCTCCATCAGTTACTACATTTTTCTTTAATATATCTGCTGTTTTTTCCATGGCTTTTACTGGATAAAATTGTATACTTACAAGTAATATCGTAAGTGTTAAAAATAATTTTTTCATTTTGACTCTCTCCTTATTGTTTTATTAATTTCATGATATCAAATTGGATACAAAAAAACAAGTTATTTTTTAATAAATAACTTGTTTGATTTTTTATTTACATTTTTACGATTTTATTACCTTTTTTATTTTACTGATTGGAGATAGGCAATATAGATAGTTTGTTTAGTATTATCATTTTTTGTACATGTTATCATGGTTAATGTGCTTCTATTTGTATCTCTATATATGGTTACATCACCATCTTTAGTTTCATTGTAAATGTTTTCTATTTTATATGTATATACTTTACCATTATAATCTATAGTGGCAATGTCACCTACTTGTAATTTATATAGGTGTTTAAAATAAGCTATACTACTATCACCGGAATGGGATACTAATATTACGTTTCCGTTTGGTTCATCAGGATAATTAGTTGGGTTTAGGAAGGTAATATTTTTGCTTACATTATTATCTGGATTATCTTTATCTAAGAATCCTTGATGAAGGTTTAGTTTGTCAATGTTTAACACGCCAATATATCCGTTTTGGTCTGGTTTTGGTTCCTGGGGTCCTTCATCGACATTTTGAGGTGTGTTATCTTGTTTTCCTTGTTCATTTTCAACAAATAAGGATACACTTACTTCTTTATAGGCTTTGTCTTTTTTTGATTTTAAATAATCTCCACCGACAAGCAGTATTCCTATTATGATTACAGTAAAACCAATGATGACAACAGTTTTATTGCTTAGGTTTGACATGTTCTTCCCTCCTTTTTTTACGTAGTATAGCATGGCTTTATGTATTTGTAAATTATTTAATTAAGCTTTGATATATTTCTTTGTTTTTTAAATAACTTTGGTCTTGTGGATTTATTTTGCCAGCTTTTTCGTTTACTTCGTATGCTTTATCATATTGTTTTAACTGATAATGACAGAATCCTTGGGCTAGATAGGTTTTAAATAATTCATTATCTTTTAATGGATTATCATCTTCACAATTTGCGGATAAGTTAAACCAATAAATTGCTTCTTTATATTTTTCTTTTCTTCTGAAGTTATCAGCTATTTTGTTTAAACAAACTATGGTTGGCATTTGATTTTTTAAGATAAAGAATAATGTATCTAATTCTTTATTATCATTACCTATTTTTTTATAACAATCAGAAAGTTCGATTAGGGCATCATATAAATACCATTTATGTTTTTCATAATCTGTACTGTACTGTTTTTTAAATTTTTCAAATTCATCTATGGCTTTTGGGATATTTCCGCTTCTATGAAGTTCCATGGCATAACAGTATTTTTCTCTTTCATTAAATTCATAACCGTCATTTATCATTTTATTAAATATTTTTAGGTTTCTATTTTTTTCATTTGGTCTTAGTTTATTATGAACAACTGTTACTTCGGTATTTATGATTTTTCCATATGGCTGAATATATTCGTGGATTGGGCTTTCCCATTTGTAGTTATTTTCTCTTTTCATTAATCTATAGTTTCTTTGAATTACTGATGGTTTTCCATTTGCGTCTTTAGCATATATATATACCATTGTATACATATCGGCACTTCCATCTAGGCTTTCTTTTAATTTTTTAAAGCCTTCTCTTTGGTCTTCTGGAAGTACATCATCAGCATCTAACCATAATATATAGTCTTTTGTGGCTTTAGAAAAAGAAAAGTTTCTGGCAGCTGAAAAGTCATCTATCCATTTAAAATCATATATTTTATCTGTATATTTTTTAGCGATTTCTTTTGTTTTATCTGTTGAACCAGTGTCTACGATTATGATTTCATCAACTAAATCGTGAACATTTTTTAAACAGTTATCTAAAACGAGTTCTTCGTTTTTGACTATCATACATAAGGATATTGTTTTCATTTTATCACCAGTTTTATTATATCATGTGTAATAATAGTTCGTAAATTAGAATATTTCTAATCATTGATTTAAGACATATTTATTTACATTTTATTTTGGTTATAATATTTTTTTCTTAAAACCATTAGATGCCAGAACCAATTTAAAGCATAATCAGATAATTCACTTTCTGGTCCCATTTGGTCATTACATATAAATTTTGTTTGCATTTCATCTAATATTTTATATATATGATCGACTTCACTTTGTTTAATAAAATTTAAATTTCTTGTAAGTTCATATTCTGATGCCCATTTTGAAACTTTATCAAGGACATATTTATATTCTTTATGTCCATCTTTAAATGTTTGGATATTTAAAATTATTTGGATATATCCAATTATGTGGATAAATGTATTTAATGCATTACTATAGTTTGGGATAAATTCTTCTTTTTTCATAAGGACTCCTTTCTTTTTTTATTATATCTTTTTTTTGTTTATTTAGTATATTTTTTTCACATTGATTACATATAAGTATTCCCTTATTTATCAACGGTTTATCTTTTCTGAAATGTGTGTGAAATTAGCACTTTTAATTGACAAGTGCTAATAGGTTTGGTATACTTAACTTAGTTGGTCATTAGATGCCAATTTTATGAATAGGAGGGTATGTTTATGAATGAACAACAAGCATATCAAGAAGGACTTCAAAATCCTTTAGAGAAGTATGGACGTGATATTGTTGCGGCTGTAAAAGATGGAAAAATTGATCCTGTTATTGGCCGTGATGATGAGATTCGTAGTATAACTCGTATTTTATCAAGAAAAACAAAAAACAACCCAGTTTTAATAGGTGAACCTGGTGTTGGTAAGACAGCTATTGTTGAAGGTCTTGCTCAAAGAATTGTTAAAGGTGATGTTCCTAATAGTTTGAAAGATAAAAGAATTTGGGAACTTGATATGGGTGCTTTAATTGCAGGTGCGAAATATCGTGGTGAATTTGAGGAACGTTTGAAAGCTGTTTTAAAAGAAGTTAAAAAATCTGATGGTGAAATTATAATGTTTATTGATGAAATTCATATGATAGTAGGTGCCGGAGCATTGGAAGGTGCGATGGATGCTGGAAATATGCTTAAACCAATGCTTGCTCGTGGTGAGATTCATTGTATTGGTGCTACTACATTAAATGAATATCGTAAATATATTGAAAAAGATGGCGCTTTAGAGAGACGTTTCCAAAAGGTTTTAGTTTCACAACCTACAGTTGATGATACAATTACTATATTACGTGGATTAAAATCTCGTTTTGAAGTTTATCATGGTGTTACTATTAAAGATATGGCGTTAGTTGCTGCGGCTACTTTATCTGATAGATACATTACTGATAGATTTTTACCAGATAAGGCTATAGATTTAGTTGATGAAGCTTGTGCTACTATTAAGGTACAACTTGAATCAGTTCCAACATCTTTGGATAAGCTTACAAGAAGTATTTTGCATTTACAAGTTGAAAAAGAAGCTTTAAAGAAAGAAAAAGATGAAATATCTAAAGCTAGACTTAAAGAAATTGATAAAAAGCTTTCTGAGTTAAAGGTTAAAGAAGCTGAACTTAGAAAGAATTGGGAAGCTGAGAAAGAGATTAACAACCAAATTAATAGGAAAAAAGAAGAAATTGATAGAGCTAATCGTGATTTAGAGTATGCGGAAGCTCGTTATGATTTGGAAACTGTTGCTAGATTACAACATGGGACTATTCCTAAGTTAGAAAAAGAACTTGAAAATCTTAAAAATAATGATAAAACTTCCGTTTTAAGTGATGTTGTTGATGATGAGTCAATTGCTAAAATCATTTCTAAATGGACTAATATTCCAGTTAGCAAATTAGTTGGTAGTGAACGTGATAAATTATTAAAACTTGAAGATAACTTAATGAAGAGAGTTAAAGGTCAAGAAGATGCGGTTCACTTAGTTAGTGAGGCTATTATTAGAGCTCGTGCTGGTATTAAAGATCCAAATAGACCAATTGGTTCATTTATATTCCTTGGACCAACTGGTGTTGGTAAGACTGAAGTTGCTAAGTCTCTTGCTTATGAGTTATTTGATGATGAAAGACATATGATTAGGATTGACATGAGTGAGTATATGGAACCTCATTCAGTTGCGAGATTAATTGGTTCTCCTCCAGGATATGTAGGATATGATGAAGGTGGTCAATTAACTGAAGCTGTTAGACGTAATCCTTATAGTATCGTTTTATTTGATGAAATTGAAAAAGCTCATAGAGATGTATTTAATATTTTACTTCAAATATTAGATGATGGTCGTATTACTGATTCACAAGGTAGAACTGTTGATTTTAAAAATACAATTATCATTATGACTTCAAATATTGGTAGTGAATATATATTAAGTGATAATAAAAATAGTCGTGAAATGGTTATGGGTGAACTTAGAAAATCATTTAGACCAGAATTCTTGAATCGTATCGATGAGATTATTATATTTAACTCTTTATCTAAGAACGTTATTTATGATATTTTAGATAAGATTATTCATGATATTGAAAATCGTCTAACTGATAAGAAATTGCATATTATTTTAACTGATAAAGCTAAAAAGTATATTGTGGATAATTCTTATGATGAGAGTTATGGTGCTAGACCAATTAAGCGATATGTAAGTAGAAATATTGAAACATTACTTGCGAAAGCTATTATTGAAGATAAGATTAAATTTAATTCTTCTGTAACTATTGATGTTAAAGATGATGAATTTGTTATAAAAGGTGATTAATTCACCTTTTTTTGTGACAAAATATTTCCTTTATTTAAGTAATAATGCTTTTTTGTTTCCTATTTTTGTTGTATATTATTATGGGAGGTATATATGGATATAGTTATAACTGATGAGGATTTTGGATTAAAAAGTGTGGAGTTTAAAAATCCAAGAAAAAGACTTGGTGCAAGGGGAATCATTAGAAATAATACAGGTATGATTGCGATTTTACATAAGAAAAAAATGAATGAATATAAACTTCCAGGTGGAGGAATTGATGAGGGTGAAGATCCTGCTGAAGCTTTTAAAAGAGAAGCCTTGGAAGAAACTGGCTGTAATATTAGAATTGTTTCAAAGTTTGGAACAATTGTGGAAAATAAGACTTTAGATAATTTTACACAAACTTCTTATGTTTTTTTAGCTAGTGTTGTTAAGGATAATAAAGTTTTAAATTTAACTGATAGAGAAAAAGAAGAAGGATCAGAATTATTGTGGATTTCTCCCAATGATGCCTTAAAATTAATTGAGGAATCTTTTGATAAATTAGTACCATCAAAATATGAGAATACATATCATAGTAAATTTATCGCACTTCGTGATAAAAAGATTTTAGAATATTATTTAGAAGTATATTAGTTATAAGATTCAAATTATTTTGAATCTTTTTCTATGGTATTTTCTATAATATTTATAATTTTCAGTTGGTTTTTAATTAATAATTCTATTTTATTATGTAAATCTTCTAATATTAATTCACTTTTTAAATCTATTTTGTAATCATTTTGATTTCTTATACTATCTTTTTTGGCACTTCTATTTTGACTCATCATGATAATTGGTGCTTGAATTGCTGATATACAAGATAATATTAAATTTAATAATATGAAAGGATATGGATCTAATTGTTTTGTTTTAAGTAGGAAACCGTTAATAAAAATCCATGTGATTAAAAATAAAGAAAATATAATAATAAAACCCCAACTACCAGCTATTTCAGATAATTTATCAGCAAGTTTTTCTCCTATTGTTAATCTTTTAGCTTCTTCTTTATCAACATCTACGGTTATTGGATTGTTCGCAAGCATATCAATGATATCTTCTTTGTCTTGTTTTTCTAATTTTTGGTTTAAGATCATTTGAACTATTTCTTTTTTATCTTTTTTTGACATTAAATTCCTCCTAATATACCATTATAATTTGTTTTTTTCTTAAAATAATACATAAAAAATCACAATTAAATTGTGACTTTTTCGAGTTTTTCATCTAATATCGAATATAAATATATATTAGTTGGTTTTTCGGTTATATATTCAATATATTTTTTATAACCATTTAATTGGTTTATATATTCTTCATCTTTTATGTTTTTTAATTTATAATCTACAATAATATTTTCGTTTTCTTTATTTATTAATAAATCAATAATTCCATGGTGTGATTCCTTTTCATCTTCATATATAAATTCATATTCTTTAAATATTTCTTTCGCATTATTTAAAATATTTGTATTAATAAATGCTTTTATTTTATTTTTTTCAAAGTCGGTTAAAGTTTCGTAATTTGGGTTTAAAAAGTCAATGTTTTCAAATATACTGTGCATTTTAAGACCCATTTCAATATTTTGTTTATTTTCTTTTGTTTGAATACTGTGGATAGTTTTTGAAAAGTGTGATTTTTCTACTGTATTACTTTCAATATTTAAATCGTTTATATTTATTTTTTTAGTTATGTTAGGTGGAGTTAGTATTTTATTTTTAGATAAATTATATTCTTTTGTTAGATTTATAGTCTTTATATCTATTTGATTTATATTTTGTTTAATAAATTCATTAATAGAGTTTAATATAGATGTGAATGAAATATATTTTTCCCTTATTGATGAGGCGATTACTCCATTTTCTTTATATGAACTTTCATTTGGTTTTATACTTGAAATTATTATCATTTTTTCTCTTGCTCGTGTTAAAGCAACATAAAATAATCTTAATCTTTCAGATATTTCTTCATGAATATAATTATTTTTTAATAAGGTTTTTAAAATAGTACTTTTAAGTCCATCATCAAAATATGGGACAATAAAACCATAATCTTTAGAAAAATAGAATAAATTTTTTAGATCATCAATGTTAAATTTTTTATATAATCCACTATAATAGCAGATTGGGAATTCTAATCCTTTTGATGCATGGATTGTCATTATTTTAACAGAATTTGACGAATCTTTATTTAATGATAATTTAATGTCTAATCCATTTTCAAAAACATCGATTAAATATAAGTAAAAATCTTCTGGAGTATAGCCTAAACTGTCACAGTTCTGAGCTATTTTAGTAATTGCATCTAATACAGTGTATCTTTGATTAATATTACCTATTGTGATTATTTTTTCATAGAAGTTTAATTCATCAATTATTTCATACATTAATGATTCATTATTTTTTTCTTCAATATTTTTTGATAATCTTAAACATTTTTGATATAAATCTGTTTCTTTTATTTTTCCATCTTTTAATATTTTTAATATTTCATTATCATCTATTTGATATAAATAACTTCTTAATATAGATACAAATGAGAATTTAAAATTTGTGTCTATTTTCTTTACATTAATAATTAAATTGTAAATATTTTTAAGTAATGTTAATTCTAGTGATGATGTGATTGCCTTGTCACGGTAGATTGTAAGAGGAATATTTAAATATTCGAAAACCTTTTTATACTTTTCAAATTGTGATGATCTATCCATTAGTATGGCAAAATCACTATATTCTATAGGTCTTACGGTAAATGTTTCTGGGTCCATTATTTCATATTTACTTTCTATTTTATCTTGTATATCTTTAGCAATGGTAAATATTTCTATTTCGTCATCTGAAAATGACTTATCTTCTAAAGATTCATAATTTAATATTTGAAGGTCATAATTTTCCTTATTTACGTCATTGTAGGATGTATTTCCAAATATCATTTGGTGACTGTCAATGTAATCAGCACCCCCAATTTCTGGATCCATTATTAGATTAAACATGTGATTTATTCCATCTAAAACATCGCTTCGTGATCTAAAGTTTTTATTTAAATCGATTTTAATTCCACCGTTTTCTTTTGAATAATTTTCGTATTTTGTTTTAAAAAGTAAAGGATTGGTATTTCTAAATCTATATATTGATTGTTTAATATCACCAACCATATAGACATTATTTTTTTCGATTAATGAGATAAATAATTCTTGGATATCATTAGTATCTTGATATTCATCAATTAGTATTTCATCATATTTATTTTTTAATGTTTCTAAAGCAATTGGTTGATTTTTAAGTAAATTGATGGCAATTCTAGCAATATCAATAAATTCATAAACATTTTCTTCACTTTTGTATTTATTTACTTTTTTATCTAAATCTTTAATTATTTTAATAATTATATTTATATAATCTTCGGTTTTATTTAAGCTTTCTAAAATTTCATTTTCGTTTTCATAGATTGTCATTTTATCTATTTCTTTTAGTAAATTAGATATTTCATTTTTAATATTTTTGGCATCATCTTCAGTACCTCTTGGGACTGGTGGTAATTTAATAGGGTTATTGTTTTTTATATCTGTATAGTTTTTAGAATTTAAAAGTGGGGTTAATAGATCATATAACTTGTTTATATAATCACCGTCCATGTATATAGAAAGATTATGAATTTGAGTTTTAATCATCTCTATTTTATTTAATATTAAGGTAATATATTCGTTTAAAAACGAATTTTTCTTATCATTTGTAAAGAAGATGTCATTATAGTTATTTAGTACCTCTTCTTTATCATATAAGTTATCTAGTTGAGAATTTAATTTTAAAATACTTGTTTTTATTTTAGTATCGTCTTTTAATGTGAAATCATCAATAAACTTTAAAAATTGAGGATCTTCTTTTTCATAGTATTCATTAAAAATTGCTTCAATTATTTCTTTTTTCTTTAAATCCATGACACTGGCATCCGCAATGGAAATATTTGGGGAAATATTTAAAAGGTGACTATATTTTTTAACAAGAGATAAAGCATAAGCATCAAATGTAGTGATGGGTGCGGTATCAATTTTATCAAGTTGTTTTTCTAAGCCTTCAGTGTTTTTTATTTTTTTTCTAATTCTTTCTTTCATTTCGGCGGCAGCAGCGTTAGTAAATGTTAGAATTAAAAGATTATCAATTTGAATACCATTTTTTAGATGTGTTAAAACTCTTTCACTTAAAACTGCTGTTTTACCAGATCCTGCACCGGCAGAAACTATTATATTAGTGCCTTTTTTATATATTGCGTCTTGTTGTTCGGGTGTCCATTTAGGCATGTTTTACCTCCTTTAATCTTCAATAATATCTTTAAATTTTGTGTTTTTTAAAACTTTAACGTTGTCTTCTTTCATAAAGCATAAATCTTTAAATGGGCAGAATGTGCAGCTGATATTTTTATCATCTAGACGTTTTGGAATTATGTCAAAATTACCATTTAAGATATTTTTGATTGTTTTATTTATATTATCTTCAGTTATTTGATATAGTTTATTTAACTTTTCTTCAGATATAACTTTACTATAGACATAAAAACCTGTTTTTGTTGTTTTCATTCCTTTAATCATTTGGCTATCTTGATATGTATCATCTATCTCTTCAATTAAATCTTTATCATCAATTGTATAACCAGTTAATTTTAAGTTGTTTTTATTTTCTTTTGATTGGTCTTCACTATCAACTGTTTGTCCATTTAATATTTTTTGTAGGTATAAACCTGTGATCAAATAATTTTCTTTGGTATTTTTGAGTAGATATAAGTATATTGGAAGCTGCATATTTAAGCCATGATTAATATTATCTAAGGTTGATGTGATTACTCCAGTTTTATAATCGATTATAATTGCTTTTTTAATGTTATTTTCTTCTAAATAACTTATTTTATCGATTATTCCTTTGAAGGTTATTTCTGTTTCGCCTTCCTTTTTGATAATTATTTCTTTTTCGGTTAGATGTTTTATATATTTACTATGACTTTCTTGGTCTTTTATTATTTCAATATCTTCTTTTAAAATACTATAGAGTTTTTTTAAGAAGAATTTTTCTTTATTTGAAAGAGTCTTATCTTTTAAAAATTCCTCATATGTCTTTCTTAAATCAAAATCTTTTTCATACATTTTTGAAAGGCAGTAGTGGAATAACTGACCTATTAGGGAAGCAAAGGTATCTTCAAATGGGTCTAAATATAATATATTTCCCATATAAAATTTAAAAGGACATAACATATAATTATTTAAGCTTGTATATGAAAGTTTTAATTTATGATCCATATATTCTTTTAATAAATTTTTATCCACAGCTTTATATTTATTGTCATATGTTAGATAATTTATATCTGGATAGTTAGACCATAATAAATCAAGGTTTTCATTTTTATCATTATAATTTATATAATTATCTAAATATATTCCTAGTAATGTTTTATTAAATGAATTTGATACATCTAAGTTAATGTCATGTTTTTTATCTACTTTTAAATTTAATTCATTTATTAAAGCGGACGGGAAATATGTATTAAAGGAATCTTTTAATTTATATGATAAAGTTAAATTAGGAAAAGACGTTATTACGTTTGTGATTTGATTTTTTTCTAATTTATTATGAGCGATTGATGTAAGCATACCGACATTATATTTTTCTTCATCTGATATGATATCATCATCTTTATATAATTTAGGAATTATTCCTTGATTAAATCCAATTATATAATAATGTTTACTTTTATCAATTATTTGATTTATATCAATTACTTTAACTGCATTTGTTTTGTCTTTTGTTTTTAATGATGTGTTTTTCATTTCATTTTTAATTAACTCTAATGTTGTTTCATCATTTGAATTTAAACTATATTTATTAATTATATCTATTATTTGATTTTTTACATCATTATTTGGGGTATTTTCTAGTGATGTTTCTATATCTTGTGTTTTTAGGTTATTTAAAAATATTTTAGCAGTTTTTGTACTGTAAATTTTAGAAGATTCTTTTAAATTGAGTGGGATATTAAATATTTTAAAAATTCTTATTAATTCTGGTTTATATTCATTTGTGACTCCCACAATATAAATATCATTAATTTCTACAGTTTCTAATTTTTTTATAATATCACTTGCAATAAAGGTTAATTCATCGGTTTGTGATTGAAATTCATTTATTTTTGGGCTTAGATTTTCTTTTTTATTTTGAATGATTTTTAGATTGTATTTTTCTAATTCATTTAAGAGGTATGGATCTAAGTCAGGATAGCCGATTACGGTAATTTTATTTAAATTTTCTTTAAATAAGTTATTTTTTAAAAGTAGATTATTTTCATTTAAGGCGTCATAATATGGTTTTATTGCATCTGCATTAATAAATATATTTTTAAGATATTTTTTGGCGATATCGTAATTTAAATTAAATTTTTTCATCAAAAAATAAAGGCTTTCATTTTTATATGAGCCATAATATTTATTTATAAATTCTTCTTTAGTCATGAGTTTTACATGAAGAAGTTTTTTATTTTTAGATATTTCTTTTAATAATTCATCTTTTAAGCTTAAAGGTAAAATTACTGTATCACCTTTTCTTATTTGGTCTATCATATTATCACTTCGCATTTCTTTTATAATTATATCATGGGTTTTATACTAGAGTATAAAAAGAAGTAGAATTTAATCTACTTTTTGTGTTTCCTTTACTTTTACTCGACTTTGTTTGGCGATATCATAATAACCATAAAATTCAAATATAACGGTATATGTGATTAGTACCGAATTAAATGGGAATAACAATAATGATCCGGCAAGTGTAAGCATTGCGCCTAATAAGTAATATGCATTATTAGTAAATAGATATCCAGTTAAGGAAAAGATTGTTCCAAAAGCTAAGAGGAAAATAAGTGGTAATATTAAATACATTTCAGCAAAACTAAAATTGTTTGTTATCATTAAATAACTTGCATAATATGCGGACATATATATAGTTGTGGTTACTGAGAAAATAACACCTGCTAAAGCGGGGATACTTCTTTGTTTTAACATTTTATCACATCCTTATTTTTTTAATATATCTCTAGCAGCAACAAGTCCAGTTGCGGCAGCGGCAACAATATTACCAGCTTTTCCAGCTCCATCACCGATGAAATAAATATCATGGTCTTTTAGTTTAAAATTGTTATCAGTTTCTATTTCGTTACTGAAAAATTTGATTTCTGGACCATATAGTAATGTTTCATCATTACTAACACCTGGGATTATTTCATTTAATTTATCTAATCCTTCAACGATATTAGTAATTATTCGGTGAGGAAGAATTAAGGCTAAATCACCAGCAACACAGTCTTTTAAGGTTGGTATTAAAAATCCTCTATTTAATCTATTCCATTGACTTCTTCTTCCCATTTTTAAGTCACTTAAGTTTTGAACGATTGGTTTTCCATCACCTAAAACATTGGCAATTCTAGCAATTGATTCACCATACTGTCTGGTGTTTGTGACTGGCTCAGTTAATGTAACTTTTGTTATAAAGGCAAAGTTACTGTTATTTGATTTATCATTTTTATTTGCATATCCGTTAACACAGATATAACCATAATAATTTTCTTTGGCTACATAACCACCTGGATTTGTGCAGAAAGTTCTTATTTCATCACCATATGTAGGTGTTTTTATAAATATTGTTGGATCATATATTATAGAGCAAATTTTTTCTAATATTTCTTTTCTTACTTCTACTCTAACACCTATTTCAATACTTTGTGATAAATATGGAATATTATATTTGTCAGCAAAATCTTGAACCCATTTAGCACCAGTTCTACCTGGGGCAACTATTACTTTTTTAGCAGTATATTCTATTTCTTCTTTGCCTTTTTTACATAATAATTTGTAGGATTTATTTACTTTGTTTATATCGTTTACTCTTACTCTTTCTTCAACCTGAACGTTGTTTTCCTTTAGATATTTTGTAAAATCGGTAATATATTTTGGAAGGTTATCACTACCTAGATGTTTTTGTTTTATAACAAGTAGTCTTGCGCCTACTTTAGCAATTTCTCTTTTTAGATTTAAAGCTTCCTCATAGTTTGTTGGATAAATCTTACCGTCCATGCCAAATTTGTTGAAAATTTCTTCACAGTCATCTATTAGTTTGTTTGCGGATGTTTCATCCATATATTTAAATAGATCGCTTTTACCAATTTTTGGGATAAAGTTTAATTTACCATCTGAAAAGGTACCTGCCCCACCATAGCCAGACATTATATGACATGGGTTACAGTTTGCACATACTCCTGTTTTAGTCATTGGGCACATTCTTTTATCTGCAAATCTTCCTTCATCTATAAGTAATATTTTTAATTTAGGATTATTTGTGATGAGTTCATAAGCTGAAAATAATCCTGCAGGTCCAGCCCCTATAATTGCGACATCATATTTCATACATACACCATCCTATTTTAATTATATCATAGTTTTTTTAATCTTCTTATGACATTTGATTGTCATTATTCGATAAAATATCATTAATTTATAATTATATTACTTTTCATTCAAATTTTACTGGGTTTGACATTATTTGAATTATTAAATCCATATTGTCATCTATTGCGGTAATATTTTTCTTTTGCATATTACATTTTGTGCATTTATATACAATTTTATATTTATCTTTAAAAGGTTCAATGGCGATTGGTTTTAATATACCATGGCATTTTGAAAGTCTATCTCCGGGATTAATATCTAAATGTTTTGAAGATAAACAATAAGGACAGTGATCTCTTGCGGTATAGCCTAGTGGTTTTATATTTTTATGACATACTTCACATTCAAATTCTTCGTCAATCATTTTAAATTTTTTTGTTTCCATATTTTTCACCTAACCTAAAATTAACATTTTTAAAATTTGTTGTCAATGTATATTTGTTTTTATATGAGTGATAATAGTATATGGTGATAATATGAAGAAAATATTAATTACAGGAGCAAGAAGTGGGATTATAGGAAATACTGTTGATAAATTAATTGGAAGATATTATATTTATTTATCTGTTCATACTTCTTCGCAGCTTAAATACGTTAGAGAAAAATATAAAAATATTCCTAATATTGAATGTTTAAAATTAGATATTACAAATAAAGATGATGTTTTAAAAGTAAATGATTTGGATATTGATATTTATGTTGCTAATGCGGCGATTGGTGAAAGTGGATCTATTGCTGATATTCCAATTGAGAAAATTAGAAATAATTTTGAGGTTAATGTTTTTAGTAATATTAATTTATTACAAGTTATTTTAAAGAAAATGATAAATAAAGACCATGGCAAGATTGTTGTGATAGGATCTTTAGCGGGAAGAATGCCTTTACCTTTTTTAGGTGTTTATGCATCTACTAAGGCTAGTTTAATATCTATGATGGAATCTTTAAAATTAGAGCTTTATTTACTTAAATCTGATATTAAATTATCTTTAATAATGCCAGGTCTTTATGAGACGGGGTTTAATAAACTTATTATTGATAAAAAGTATGATTATATGGATATAGATTCCTTTTTTAAATCTCAAATTGAATATATAAGAAAATATGATAGTTTATATTTAAAGCTATTTGAAATGAAAAAACTATCTTCTATTACTAAAAAGATAGTTAAAGCGATTGACTCTGATAATCCTAAATTTATTTATTCGGCTCCTTTTTATCAATATTTTACTTCTAAGATTATTAATTTATTTATATAAGTACTTGCTAGTTTGTATTAATTATATAGTGGTCTAATCCCAGTGGTTATGTTTTGTACCTTTTAAGATGACATAGAACTAAAACGAAGTGGTGAAGATAAAAATATTTTATTTATTATCATTATTTTTATTTAAGTTTTCATATTTCTTTTTTATTGCTTCTTCATAATTAACGGCTTTTTTTATAGCGTTAAATCTAAAAACATATGCTTCATATGATCTTTTCATATGTTCTTCTGACACTTCAGTATCATTTGATTCATAATTTGCCTTTGAATATTTATTTTTTAAACATTCTTGTTTAAATTCATCATAACTATAAAGCTTATTCATATGTGTCAATCTCCAAAACATCATAAGATTTATTATTGATATTCATTTTATTTCTTTCAATAACTTTATATTTTTGCTGATTACTTAGCAAATATTCTTTTTCACTAAATGAAGAACTACTAACTCCGATATACATACCCTTACTTTTAGGTTTTGATTTTTGTCAATACATAGTGCCACAAATGAACAAAACAAAATTATCGTCTATATGGCGATTTTTTATTTTTTTAAGTTTAGG
>CACZST010000028.1 GCA_902783895.1 uncultured Erysipelotrichaceae bacterium | reverse complement strand
ATTTAATTTTATTACAAATTATTTCTTTTTTCTTTTCCATAAGCAATCTCCTCTTAATATATTATATCATGATTCTATATTAAATATATCCTACCGTTTTCGGTACAATACTATTGCAATCATACGGATAAAATTAACTTTGTCCGTATCACCGTGAAAAAGGCATTGAAGATTTTTGCCACTTGAGGCACTTTTCTTCAATGAACTATTCTTAAAACTAAATTTTTTTGTACCTAAATTGTACCTAAAATTATTTTAGCAATACCGATGCCTCACAAGCCCTTATAAAATGGGCATAAAAAATGAGAGCACGGTTAAATGCTCTCTTCAGGGGGTTTGGTTAGCCACTCACATAAAACCGTAAGCAGCGTATCATATGCATAGGTATGGAACCTATGCTACTCAAAGTATACTTTATTTATTTTTAAAAGTCAATTGATTTAAAATTATTTTTGTATATTTTACACTAGTCTAAGTTTACAGTCTTTTTAATTTGTTTATATATTTCTTCATTTTCTTTCAATAAATATTCTTTGTTTTTTATAAATTCATGGGCATCTTCTTTTGTTTTTAAGAGTAAATCATAATCATTTTTTATATCGGCAAGTTTGAAATTCATATCACCACTTTGTTTTACACCAAATATTTCTCCGCCACCTCTTAATTTGAAATCTTCTTCACTTACTTTAAATCCATCGTTTGTGTTTTCTAAGATTTCTAGTCTTTTGGTTTCTTTATTACTTATTAGTATACAGTATGAATTTAGAGCATTTCTACCTACACGTCCTCTTAACTGGTGAAGAGCGGAAAGACCAAAGCGGAAGCTATCAAAGATGACAATCATGGTAGCTTTTTCAACATCTACCCCTACTTCAATAACGGTTGTACTTATTAATATTTTAGTTATTCCGTTTTTAAAATCATTCATTACTGTTTCTTTTTCTTTACCATTCATTTTCCCATGCAAAAGACCTATTTTACAGATTTTTCCAAAAGCTTTGGTAAATTTTTCTTCTAGTTTGTAGACGTTTTCTAAATCTATTTTTTCACTTTCTTCGATTAATGGAGCAACGATATACACTTGATGGTTTTGTTTTATTTCATCTAGCATCATATATAGGACATCTTTTATTTCGTTTTCTGTTTTAACATATGTTTTAACTGGTTTTCGGCCACTAGGCATGGTTTTAATACTTGATATATCCATATCACCATATAAGGTTAATGCATATGTTCTGGGGATTGGGGTGGCACTCATATATAAAACATCTGGAGATTTTCCTTTATTTTTTAAATTACTTCTTTGATTAACTCCAAAACGGTGTTGTTCATCAGTAATGACTAAGCCTAAGTTTTTATAAATTACATTATCACTTATTAATGCATGAGTGCCAATTACAATATCTATTTGACCTTCTTCTATTTGTTTTTGGATTTCTTTTTTTTCTTTGGCTTTTAATTTACCTGTTAATAAGGCAATATTTAAATTTGGAAGTATTTTTTTAATGTTGTTATAGTGCTGGATGGCTAAGATTTCAGTTGGGGACATTAAAGCACTTTGGTATCCAGATAAATAATTTAAATACATGCTTATTATCGCAACAATTGTTTTACCACTTCCTACATCACCTTGTAGTAAACGGTTCATTCTATTAAGGCCTGTTAGGTCATCATAGATATCATTAACAGCTTTTAGCTGATCTATAGTTAATTTAAATGGTAGACTTTCAATAAACTTTTCAATTTGTTTATAACTAACATTTCTTGGTAGGCCATTTTCTTTGGTTTTTAAAGTCTTTAAATATTCAATTTTAAGCATATAGATGAAAAGTTCTTCATATTTTAAAGTGTTTAATGCTTCTGTTAATTCCTTTTTGGTTTTAGGATTATGAACGATTCTGATAGCTTTATTTTTGTTCATTAATTTATATTTTTCTTTTAAATAATTTGGAAGTGTTTCTTTAACCATAAAATCATTTAAAGATGATTTTATTATTTTTGATATTTTTGAAGAGTTTATTTTAAATGAAGCATGGTAAATTGGTTCGATAATTGTTTCTTCAATTAACCCAAATTTAATATCATTTGCGGTTATTTGACTATGTTTTTGGTCGTATTTACCAATAACGGTTATTACAGTTCCGATATCTAATTTACTTTTTAAAAATGCACGATTAAATATTGTTATATTAGCGATAAAGTCACCTGTATTTAATCTAAAAGACATTTTGTTTAATTTTTTATTAAAGTGGTAAACGTTTGGTTTATTTTCTATTATTCCACCAACAATTATTTTATCTCCATCTTTTAAAGTTTTTAAATCAGTGTTTTCGATAATTTCATATTTAAATGGATAATATGTAGCAAGATCTTCTATGGTTATTATTCCTAATTCATTTAAATATTTTTCGGTTGTTAGTCCAATTCCTTTTAAGTCACTTATATTCATTTTTTCACCTTTTTTCTTTAAAAGTTCTTGACATATATTTTTTTTCTGATATTATATATATCACCAATTCAATTTCGGTTGGATTGGCGCTAGTGTAAACTAGCCAGCCCCTTTTTATTCTTTTATTTGAGGTAGTCCTTCAGGGGGGACTATCTCTTTTTCTATATATAATTATACTATAAAAATTTGATATTTCCTTCTTTTATAAAAAAAGAGTTATGCACTCTTTTCTTTTTCTGTCATTTTTTTAGTTATTATGATAGCAATTATAACAAGTAATAAGCCCAAAATAATGGTTACTGCTGAAGCAAAAGCTGAAGTTTTAGGTACTTCAACATTACCGATTGTGATTGTTTCATCATTCCCAGATGAAAATATTATACTATCTTTTTGGTTAAATACTAAATCAATAGATAATTTGCTTACTATATTTTGAGGATTAGTAAGCGAATTTTTATTATATGTGGTAGTTACATATAATACACTTTTTTCACTAGGTTTAATAATATCATTTTTATTTATTCCATTAATTTCAAAGGTAATTGCCGGATTATTACTATCTTTTTGTTTTATATCATTTAAGGAGACATCTATTTTACCTTTATTTTCAATTGTTATAGCGTATGTTATAGAATCACCAGGTGCTTTTAAATTTGTATTAAAGTTTGCTTTAAGGCCATCAAAGGATGGTTTTTCGTTATCAGATGCAGTGCCAATGACATTTTTAGTAGTAATATTTGTGATTACGACATTAAATACATCGTTTGTAATGTCTAAGGCATTGATATTATATGCCTTTACAGGCGTGAAGATGGTTAAGCTTATTAAAACTGTTAAAAATAATTTTTTCATTTTAAAACCTCTATTTTCTATAACTATTTTACCAAAATAAAAAACTAAAAACAAGTACTGTTTATTACCTACTTTTAGTCTTCTTTAGTTAAACTTTCATAATACTTAAATTTCTTCATAGCTTCCATTTTATTTGCGTGCAGTAACTCTTCAGCTTTATCCGAATCTACTTTTTTAAGCATTGTATATCTTGTTTGGCTGTTTAAATAATCTTCATATAAATCAAAATTTGGATTTTTACTATCTAAAATAAATTTATCAGTTTTCGAATTGTATCTAAATATTGGGAAATAACCACATTTAGTTGCGAGAGCTTCTGATGAAATACTATGACTCATTCCTTCTTTAAGTCCATGGGATATGCATGGGCAGTAAGCAATAACAATAGCGGGTCCTTCGTGATTAATAGCTTCAGTTAGGGCGTTTATTGTTTGCATCATATTAGCTCCTAAGGATATTTGGGCAACATAGGTATTTGGATAAGTCATAGCAATTCTAGCTAAATCTTTTCTATATGTTTTTTTACCTTGTGAGGCAAATGAGGCAACTGCGCCAGCTGGAGTTGCTTTAGATACTTGGCCTCCTGTATTTGAATAAACTTGAGTATCTAATACAAGTATCTTAGCGTTACTTCCGGATGATAAAACTTGGTCAATACCACCAAAGCCAATATCATAAGCCCATCCATCGCCACCTATCATCCATACACTTTTAGCTTGAATATATTCTTTTAATTTTTCTAATATAGGATGTTTTTTATAATCTATTTTTTCTTCTACTTCTTTAGTTATTTTATAATCATTAGAATTTTCGAGCCATTTTTCAAATAATGGTTCTTTATTTTCAAGCATATATTTTCTTATTTGATTTCTTTTATTTTCAAAGCCGATTAACATACCATATCCAAATTCAGCATTATCTTCAAATAAGCTTGAAGCCCATGGGATTGAATATGGTAGATTTGGAAGTTCTCCACCATAAATTGATGAACAACCTGTGGCATTGGCAATTATTAAGTTATCACCTGTTAGTTGGGTTAACAATTTAATATAAGGTGTTTCACCACAACCACCACAAGCTCCATGGAAGCAGAATTTTGGTTTTACAAGCTGGCTTCCTTTGATAGTTTGTTTATTGAAATTATCTTTTTCAGAAACATTTTCTAATAAGTAATCAAATATTTCATCATTTTTACTATCTTTTATTTTTTCCATGGCTAAGGCTTTATTTCCTCTAAGTCCAGGACATGTATTTACACATACTCCGCAGCCTGTACAGTTTTTAGCAGATATGGCGATTATATAGTAAAATCCTTTAGCGCCAATGGCAGGTTTGCATTTTTCTTTGATATAATCGGGAGCTTTTTGATACTCATCTTCGGTTAATAGAAAAGGTCTAATTACTCCATGAGGACAGGCGACTGAGCACATACTACACTGGATACAGTTTTCTTTAATCCATTTAGGGGCAGTATCACTTGGGTTTAGGTTTTGAGGATTAATATGAGTAAATGTACCATCTTCAAAGCCTTTAAAGTCAGAGACTTTTAGTTTATCACCTAGTCTATGAGATATAGCATCATAAATATTATTTATTTCATATTTTTTTGGTGTTCCTTCTTTGTTTAGTATTATTTCATGAATACTATTTTCTACTTCTTCTAAGGCATTAATATTGTTTTTTACAATACTTTCACTTTTTAGTGAGAATTTATCGGTTATGAATTTTTTTAGATTTTCGGTTGATTTTTTGTCATCGAATATATTTGTTAGTTTAAAAATAGCTTTTTCCATTATCATACTTATTTTTCCATTAAGGTTATTGTTTGCGGCTATTTTACCTGCGTCTATTTTATATACTTTTATATTTCTTTCTTTTAATATTTCTAAATGAGGGCTTAATGATTTTAATAATTCTTCATCTTGTTTAGATGTATTTATTAATACTTTTCCATTTTCATTTATCTTAGAAATTGGATCGAAATTTTCTAAATATGTGTCTTTAGATATAACGATTAGATCAGGACTATTAACTAAATAGGCTGACCTGATTTCTTTATCACTAAATCTTAGATTACTACATGTTACCCCACCTGATTTTTTAGAATCATATTCAAAATATCCTTGAATATACATGTCTTTACTTGCGATTTTTAAAAGTGATTTACTGCAGCTAATCATACCATCACTACCATAACCATAGATTAAAAACTGAGTATTATCGGTTACTTTTATTTTTTCATAAGGTAAGCTTAAATTAGTAACATCATCTTCTATACCAATGGTAAATGATTCTTTTGGGTTATCTAACATATCATAAACTGCTTTTATCATACCTGGGGTTGTATCTTTACCAGAAAGTCCATACCTTCCGCCTACTATTTTTATATTTGTATTTTTTAAGGCAGATAATGTGTCTAAATAAAGAGATTCACCAGCACTTCCTGGTTCTTTAGCTTTATCTAAAACAGCTATTTTTTCTGTGGTTTTAGGAAGAACATCTAATAAATATTTACTTGAAAATGGTCTATATAAATGCACCTCAATTAAACCAATTTCATCTTCTAAATAGTCTATTGTCTCTTTTATTGTACTGCAGACTGATCCCATAGCAACAATAACTTTTTTGGCATTTTTATGACCATAATAATTAAATGGTTTGTATTTTTGATTAGATAGTTCATTTATTTTCTGCATATAATCATTTACGATATCTGGAACTTTTTCATAAAATTTATTTCTAGATTCGGTGATTTGGAAATATATATCAGGATTTTGATTTGTTCCTCTTGTGACTGGTTTATCATTATTTAAAGCTCTTTGTCTAAATTTTGTTAATTCGTTTTGGGGAATTAATGGTTTTATTTGTTCTTCTTCAAGGACATCAATTTTACCTATTTCATGACTTGTTCTAAAGCCATCAAAAAAGTGAAGAAAAGGAAGAGAAGATTTTATAGCTGATAAATGGGATACTAAGGATAAATAGTAAGCATCTTGAACAGATGATGATGCGAGCATACATACACCTGCATTTTTTACAGCGTAAATGTCTTGGTGATCACCAAAAATACTTAGGGCATGAGTAGATAGGCTTCTTGCGGTGACATGCATAACAAATGGCCACATTTCACCAGCTATTTTATAAAGGTTTGGAATCATTAGTAATAATCCTTGTGATGCGGTGTAAGTGGTTGCGAGGGTTCCTGTTTGAAGTAATCCATGGCACATACCAATTGCTCCAGCTTCACTTTGCATTTCTATAACTTTAGGAACTTGTCCAAAAATATTTTTTTCATTTTTTCCACTTTTTTTATCAATTATAACAGGTATTGTTGTTGATGGAGTTATAGGATATATTCCAGCAACTTCTGTGAATAAATATGTGGCATGAGCACAAGCTTCATTTCCATCGACAGTTATTTTTCTCATTTTACTTCCTCTTTTCTACTTCTGACATTTGTCGTCTGGATTTTGATAGGTAACTTCGTAAGTGAATTTTTTTCCATTATTTGTTGATATAGTTACACTATCATTATCATCGTACGGTTTATTTGTCATTGGGTTTTCTAGTTTATCATCAATATATCCGTCACTTTTTAATTTACTAACTTTTATACTGGTGCTGCCAGAATTTGGTAATAATCCTGGACGATCTGTTAAGAGGTTTTTAGTGGCTTCAATTAGATTTGTCTCTTGGGCTATGCATGTTTCATATCTTCCCTTTTTCATACTATTATCAACGGTAGTAATAGCAACTAAACCGATTATTCCTAATATAACAATTACTCCTAGTAATTCAGCTAAAGTAAAGGCTTTTTTATTCATTTAAATCTCCCCTTTGTATTTTTATTTTATCATACTATATGCTTTTTTTCTAGTTACCTTATAGTATTAAAAAAAAGCTTTTTAGCTTTTTAATTTGTTTACTTGTTTTTGAAAGTCTTCGTGGTTTGTGATAAATGAACCAACTACTACTAAATCAGCATTTTTTACCTTGTTTATTGTTTGATCATTTATTCCACCATCAACTTCTACTATATAATTTAAATCATTTTTATTTCGATAATCTGTTAATTTATTTATTTTATCTTCTATATCAATAAATTTTTGACCACCTTTTCCCGGATGAACAGACATTACTAAAACTAAGTCAATATCTTTTAGATAATCTATTATTTCATTTACATCTGTTTCTGGATTTATAGCAACACCCGCTTTGATATTTTTATCTTTGATATATTTTATGTCTTCAAGAATATTTTTAGATGCTTCTTTATGAAATGTGATATAGTCAGGGTTTATGGATGATGTTATATCAACATATTTTTTTATATCATTTACCATTAAATGTATATCTTTTGGATTAGTTACTTTTATAGTATTTTGAATTATTTTTTCAAATGGTAAAGTTGGATTTTCGGTAAACTTTCCATCCATAACATCAAAATGCATATAGTCAGTAACTTCATTTAACTTTGTAATTTTATTTGGATCTTCTTGAATAGTTAAGAATGAACCGGATATTTTCATATTTTCACCTTCCTATTTCATTTATAAAGCTGACATAATTATCGTAGCGAGATTTTAAAATAATTCCTTTTTCTACCCTTTCTTTGACGATACATCCTTCTTCTTTGATGTGCATACAATCGCTATATTTACAGTTATGACCAAATTCAATGAAACAATCACGAATGGTTTCTTTAGGTATTTTGGTTATATCTAAGGCAGAAAATCCTGGTGTATCGGCAATATATCCATCATATAATTTAACTGCTTCTGTATGTCTTGTTGTATGTTTACCTCTATTTAAAGCTTTAGAAATTTCCCCTGTTTTTAGATTTAAACTTGGGTCAATTTTGTTTAATAATGTTGATTTGCCGGCACCACTTTGACCTGTAAATACACTAAATTTATTTTTTAATGTTTTAATTATTTCGTTTGTTTCGAAATTATAAAATACTTGGTATAAATTTTTATAATAATTAATTGTTTTTAGATATTCATCTTTATTTTTAAGTAAATCTGATTTAGTTAAAACAATTATTGGGTCTATACTATTATATTCACATATAACAATTAATTTATCAAGTAAAATAGTATCTAAGTCTGGCTCTTTTAAGCTTGTGATTAGGTAAGCTTGGTCTAGATTAGCTACTGGTGGTCTTAAAAGGAAATTTTTTCTTTTATTTATTTTTAGGATATAATTATTTTTTTCATCAAATTCAACATAGTCACCTACTAAAGGGGTTATTTTTTCTTTTCTAAATTTTCCTCTAGCTTTGCATATGTATAATTTATCTGAAGCAACGGTATAATCATTGCTTATTGCTTTAACGATTTGTCCAATCATTAACTTTCTTCACTTGCATTGTCTTCGTTTGTTTGGTTATCTTGATTTGATGAATTATCTTCTTTTTCATTTTTTACAACTTTTATATTTAAAGTTGCTCCTGATGTTGCTTTACTTCCAGCGGCTTGGTTTTGATATATTATCATACCATTTTCGCTGCTTGGATCTTGAACATAACTTACATTTAATGTTATTCCATTTGTTTCACAGAATTTTTCTACGGCTTTGACAGTATAACTTCCATCTGTGAAGTTTGGATAACTTGTGTAAATGTTTGGGATTACTAATGTGATAGAATCACCTTTACTTAATTTTTCACCTTTTTTGACATCTTGATCAATGATTGTTCCTTCTTTATATTCACTAGTACTTGCGACATCTTTTTTATCAGTTATTACTTTAATTCCTTTAGCTTCTAACTGAGCTTTAATGTCATAATAGTTTTTACCTACGTAATCTTTAACGGTAATTTTATCTGATCCTTTTGAAACAATAATTGTAATTTTTGTTTTCTTTTTTACACTTCTTCCAGCTTTAGGATCAGTTCCGATTACTTTATCTTCTTTTACATCATCACTATTTTCTTCTTTAGTTTTAGAATTTACTTTAAATCCTTCTTCTTCTAGTTTATTTTCAGCTTGGACAACTGTCATACCTTTTACATCAGGAATTTCAGCTTTGCTGTTTTCCATTATTTTTGGAACTATAACAAATATAGTTAATAATATTACTACTAAAACGGCAATGATTGAACCTATTATAATTAAAGCTTTATTCATTTTTTTATCATTTTTATTTTCTTCTTTAGTTTTGTTTCTTTCAAGTCTTGATCCTTTTACGGGTTCTTCATCAAAATCATTTTCTGGATAAAGATATTTTACTTTTGGTTCATCAAATCTTTCTTTATCAAGAGCTGTTTTTAAATCTTCGTTCATTTCTTCTGCGGACTCATATCTATTTTTTGGATTTTTAGCGGTTGCTTTTAAAATGATATTTTCAATGCTTTGAGGCATATCTGGATCATATTCACAAATACTTGGGATTGGCTGCTTCATATGTTTTAAGGCAACTTCAACTGGATTATCACCTTTAAAAGGAACATGTCCAGTTATAAGTTCATACATTAAAATACCTAATGAATATATATCACTTTTTACCGTAGCTTGGCCACCGTTTGCTTGCTCGGGAGGAATATAATAGACAGTACCCATGACGCTATTTGTTTGGGTAAGTTCACCAGAGTTTAAGGCAACGGCGATACCAAAATCCATTATTTTTACTCTTCCATCATCCAAGATAATGACATTTTGAGGTTTGATATCACGATGAATTATATAACTTTCGTGAGCGTGTGCGACCGCTCTAGTTAACTGAAGCATAATATCTATTACTTCTGGTAGAGTTAGTGATTCTCTTCTTTTTATTAGTTGTTTTAAAGTTACACCACTTACATATTCCATAACAATAAAATATTTGCCTTCATCTTCACCAACATCATATACTTCAACGATATTTGGGTCATTTAAAGAGCTTGCGGATATAGCTTCTCTTTGAAATCTTCTTACGAATTTTTCATCGCTTGCTAAATCTCCTCTTAATATTTTAACAGCTACTTTTCTATCTAAAATTATATCTTGGGCTAAATATACATTAGCCATTCCACCTTCACCAATTGATTTTATTATTTGATAACGGTCATTAATTAAATCCCCTTTATTTACCATTATTCTTCCTCCTTCTTAAGGTAGGCAACTGATATGTTATCACTGCCGCCACGATTGTTACATTTGTTTATTAGTTTTTTTGTTTTTTCTGAAGCTGATAGGTCACTATCTAAAACTTTTTCTATTTGTTCATCTTCTAGCATATTAGTAAGTCCATCACTACATAGTAAAATTCCTTCAACATCGGTTTCAACATCAAAGACATCCATTTCAACACTTATATTTGTTCCTAAAGCTCTCATTAAAACGTTTTTCCTTGGATGATTTTTAGCTTGTTCTTTGGTTATTTCACCTGATTTTACAAGTAAATTAACTAGGGTGTGATCTGAAGTTATTTTATATAATTTTTTATTTTTAATAACATATCCAGAGGAATCACCAATATTTCCAAAAAGTAAGTAATCTTTGGTTATTAAAGCCATAACTAAGGTTGTTCCCATGCCTCTTGATTCAGGGTTTTCTTCAGTATATTTATATAAAAGCATATTGGCATTAGAAACTACTTGTTTTAAAAAGCTTATTGCTTCTTCTTTGTTTCCAACTGATTTTGTGTCTGAAAACATTTTAGCTATATTTGTTAGGGCTATTGATGAGGCGATTTCACCACCTTTATGTCCACCCATTCCATCGGCGACAATCATTAAGATTTCGCCCGTTTCATTTTTAGAAATGGTTACACTATCTTCATTATGATCCCTTACTTTACCGGGATCTGTTAGATATGAATATTCCATTTATTTCGCCTCCTCATAGTTTGATCTTAACTGACCACATGCAGCGGAAACATCGCCACCAAATTCTTTACGAACTGTAACACCTATCCCATGCTTTTTTAAGATATCATAAAACTTCATTCGTGTTTCTAAAGATGATTTTTCTAAGTCAATATAACTTGTTTCATTGTATGGGATAAGATTAACATAACAGTTTAGACCTTTTAATAATTTAGCAAGTTTTAAGGCACACTCTTTTGTGTCATTAATATCTTTTAACATGATATATTCAAATGTTATTCTTCTATTTGTTTTAGATGAATATTCTCTTATTGCATCCATCAATTCTTCTAATGGATAAGCTTTATTTATTTTCATTATTGAACTTCTTAGTTTATCATCTGGGGCATGTAAGGAAATGGCTAGATTTACTTGTAAGTTTTCTTCAGTAAACTGTCTTATTTTAGGAACAATTCCACATGTTGAGACGGTTATATGTCTCGCTCCTATATCAATACCTTTTCCTGAATTAATTATTTTTATAAAGTCCATGACATTGTCATAATTATCAAATGGTTCCCCTATTCCCATGATAACAACATGAGATATTCTAAGGTTTAAGTCTTTTTCTACTTCTAAAATCTGACCTACTATTTCATGAGCCATTAGATTTCTAACTTTCTTTAATCTTCCACTTTCACAGAAAATACATCCCATATTACAGCCAACTTGAGTTGATACACATATACTAATACCATAATTGTGTATCATTAAAACAGCTTCTACTTTATTTCCATCTTGAAGTTCAAAAAGATATTTGTATACATCTTTACCAGATTGTTTGGCAATTATTTTGGGTTTATCCATAGAAAAATCTTCTTTTAATTTTTGGATAACTTCTTTTTTTATGTTTGTCATTTCATCGAAGGAATTTACTCTTTTTTTATAAAGCCAATCATAAACTTGATTAGCATTAAAGGGTTTTCCTCCTATTTCTTTAAAATATGTTTGTAAGTCTTCTAATTTTTGTCCATATATATTCATAAATTCCACCTATTCTTAATTATAGCAAAAAAATAAAAAAAATAATAGGTTGCGACTATTATTTAATTTATAATTTAATTTTATTTCATAAATTCCATTGCAATACAGATAATAAAGAATATTGCTCCTAAAATAGCGGTTAATCTTGTGATTAAAAGTTCGCTTCCGCGTTCTTTACGGTGAGCAAATAATTCATCATTTCCACCCATAATAGCGCTTGATGCGCTTTCGGCTTTATTACTTTGTAAGATAACTATTGCAATTAATAAAATTGATATGATAATTAATATAACTTCCATGGTTTTATCCCTCCGACTTAATATAATTTATCACATTTTTATATAAAAATCAACCGTTTAATATAAACCTATTTGGTTTAATATTTCTATATTACAAAATAAAAAGATTTAATCTTCATTAATATGAATTAAACCTTTATCGATTTCTTCTAATGCTTTACCAATTGATTTTGCTGATTTGTATTCGTTTTCAGGCATTTGGTAATGTTTAGTTTCATCCATTTCTTTGGCTCTTTTAGCCACAATATTTACTAATAGATATTTTGAGCTTACTTTTTGCATAATTGAATCGATTGATGGATAAATCATTTATATCACGCTCCTACACATATAGAATATACTAAATGCCTTTAAAGTTCAAGCATAAATGGTATAATTTTACATTATTTAACGTTTTACGACTATATTTCTAAGTCCTTCTAGGACGCAGTACATTGCATATGTATCCTGGCAGCAGTATTCAATTAATTCATTGTATTTATTTTTATATGTTTTTTGGTCCATTTTTTGGAAGTTAGCATATGTTAGTAAGGCTTCTACTCCGTTTCCAATTTCCATATTTTCATATGTTAAATTAGATAAGACTGGCAAAACTTTTTTTATAGAAAATGAACCACACATATTTGGATGATAATAATTAAACATTTTCGCTTCTTCTTTAGAAAAATTTAATTTTTCATATAGTTTGGTATTTGATTTCACCAAGTTTAATAGATCAAAAACATTATTTCTAATATTAAGTAATTTATCTTTATATTCCGGAAATATGTTTGAAAGTTCGAGTAGTCTTGTTTTTTCAAATGAATCATTGTAGACTAGGACTGTTCCATCTTTTATATGATCACACATTTCTTTAATTAACTCTAGGCGGTGATCATTATTATCTTTAGCTAGATAACCATAATGGTCTTTTATTTTATCTAATTTTCCTTCTTCATTTTGAATGTGAAGTGAAAATTGAAATACTGATTGGGTATAAGGCTTTTCACCTTTAAATCTTGGAAGAGGACATGGGAAGGTTTCAAAATCTAAATGATAAATTGGATACTTTATTAATTTTAATCCTTGAATAATTTTTTCTTTATTTATATATGGTTTGTTTTGAATTATTGTTTGTTTTTGAATTTTATTTTTTTCTCTATTTAAATATTCATCTGGGACATCAACTATTTTTTTATATCCTTTTTTTATAAGGTCAATTACTGTATATGTGTGACTACCTTTTTTAAATCCTCTTGAGCTATCTAGAAAGTTAGTTATGGAGTTTTTTTCGTTTAAAATTTTTAAACTGGTATTTAAGCATAAACATGATTTTACTAAAGCATTATCACAGTAGTAATCATCTGGAACATTTTTATTTAAATATTTGAATAAATATTTTTCTAATAGCTTACGGTCTTCATCAACTTGTTTTTGCATTTTTTCGGTTATGTCATTTACATTAATTAGGTTAATTAAGCTTTCTCCATTTATTTCTTTATAGTCTGGTTTACCATTTTTGTATGTTCCATCAAAGATATAATTACTATTTAAAACGGCTAAATAATAATTAACTTTTTTCTTTGGATTAGTTTTTTCGATAATGTATCTTTGAACGGCAAGATCATATATATAATGTCCAGCATCATTTAATCTATCAAGTAGTTTATCAGAAATTTCTTTGGGATAATATATATTATTTTTCTTTTCAAAAATCCCATCTTTTAAAAATTTGGTTGTTGTGGTTGATTTTGCTTCAATAATATTTATTTCTTTATCTTCATTATAAACATCAACATAGCATAAATAGTTTATATTGCCTATTTGACAGGAAAATTTTGTTTGCTTATAAGTTTTTTTTGAAAAGTTAAACTTTCCTTTGAAATGTTTTTTAGCTTCATATGCGGCCATTTTTTCTACTTCATTATAATAAGGTAACATTGTTTCTAAATGTCTTTCATCTAACGTTTTCACACCTAGATTATCCATAATATCTTGGTAATTTGCGTTGTTTTCTTCTTTTTTATAATCATCATAGGTTACTATGTCTAAAGGTTTATCTTTATTAATGTATCTTGGACATTTAGTGTAGTTTATAAATTTTGTTTTGGTTATTATCACTTTTATCACCTCCTTTAATTATACTATTTTTGGAAAAGAAAAAAAGACTTTTTAAGCCTTTTTTGGTCCGTAACTTGGATGTGTATCATCATCAGGGAAATCAAAGTCATTTTTTCTAAGCATTAGCGAAACAAAGTTATCTTCTCTTTGGCGCTGATAGTAAAGGAATTGATTAAAGAATTCTTCTGGTGTTTGGCCATGGGTTACTGCGTAGTTGTAGTAAATATATGCGATATTCATGTTTGCATTATCTAAAAATTCAACTATGTTTTGGAAATTATAATTTGGAAGTCCAAACATTGAGTATATTGGCTCACCATCTTGTTTTTCACCAATTTGAATTTGGAAGGCATTTTCAATTACTGCAAGTTCATGATAGTTATCATCTATACAGTAACTATCATTAAAGAATAAAATAAATATATCATCATTTGCTTTATTTTTAATGTTTTCAAATTCCATCTTTATTAGTGCATAAATTGTTTCTAAATCTTCTTTAGAGAAAACTTCTAAATATCTATATTTTTCATATTTTTCTATATATGTTTGTGGTTTATCCTTATTTGGATGGTTTGTTTTGTCAAATGCTTCTAATATTTTATTTCCACGTTTTTCATCTATTCCATTAAAATAGTATTTGATAAAGATTTCTATTTCTTTTACGATTTCTTCATAATCTGAGTCTTCAATATCTTTTATTAAAGTAAGCAAATTCATCCCTTTCATTTTAAACACCTATTTCATCAATTATTAATTTTGGTTTATCAGAATACTTAGTTATTTCAAAGCAGTTTAAAACATCTTCATCATTTACTTGTTTTTCATTATAATAAACTGTAATTAATGTATCATGTTCATTTACTTTATCGCCTACTTTTTTATTTAAGACAAAGCCTACTTCTGGATCAATTATATCTTCTTTTGTAAGTCTTCCAGCACCTAGGTCTCTAGCTAGTTTTCCTATTTCTAAGGCATTTATATTAGATATATATCCATTTTTTAATGCTTTGATTTCTTTAACATTTTTGGCTTTCTTTATGTTGTTTGGATTTCCACCTTGGGCATTAACCCATTCAATAAATTTATTATATGCTTTTCCGTTTTCTAAATTTTCTTTTACTAGTTTTTTAGCTTCTTCTTCAGGTATATTTTTGTCTAAAGATACCATTATTGAGCCTAACTTTATAACTAGTTCATTTAAATCTTCTGGTCCATTTCCTTTTAATGTTTCAATACTTTCTAAAACTTCTAATGAATTTCCGACAGCGTAACCTAATGGTTGATTCATGTTGGTGATGACACAAACGGTTTTGCGGTTATTCATATTACCAATTTTAACCATTATGTCTCCTAGATTTTTAGCTTCTTCTAAATTATCAACTAAAGCTCCATTACCTACTTTTAGGTCAATGACTATTTTAGATGATCCACTGGCAAGTTTTTTACTCATGATACTTGAGGCAATTAAAGGAATTGAATCAACAGTTCCAGTTACATCTCTTAGAGCATATATTTTTTTATCTGCAGGGACAAGATTTCCCATTTGACCTACTAAGGCAATCCCAATTTCATTTACTTGTTTTTTAAATTCTTCTAATGTCATTGATGTTTGGAAACCTTCTATTGATTCTAATTTATCAATTGTTCCTCCTGTATGGCCTAAACCACGACCACTCATTTTAGCAACATTTACACCTAATGAGGCAACTAATGGGGCAAGTATGATTGTTGTTTTATCACCGATTCCACCTGTTGAATGTTTATCTACGGTTTGAACACCAAGATTTAATTGCTGACCACTTTTTAGCATTATATCGGTTAAATCAATTATTTCTTCGTCAGATAAACCTAATAAATCTATTTCTGTTAAAAATGCGGACATTTGGTAATCTTTTATACTACCATCTAAAAATCCGTCAATAACAAATTGTAATTCTTCTTTTGAAAGCTTTTGTTTTTTTTCTTTTTTATCAATTATATCTAGTATTTCCATATTTATACCTCCTTTATTATTTTACCTTATTTTGATTAAAATTTATATAGTTTTATTAAAATAAACCTTAGTTCATTCTAAGGTTTATTTTTTTAGTTCTGGAAATAGTTTTGAAATATTATTATTTAATACTTTTACATTTCTTTCTGGATTTTCATACAAAAGAGTGTAAAGATTTGGATAATCTTTTAATGCAGATATAATGGCTAAATCTTGTTTAGCTATTCTTGCTGTATATTCACCGTCTTCACTTACGACAAATTGGTCACGTCCAAGAGCAGTGTCAGCTGCCATATCTAAGACATCTAACATTTTTATGAAGACATTATATCTTGGTGTACGTTTGCCAGATTCATATTGTGAAACTTCAGCGGGTTTAACACCTATTATATTGGCAAGTTCAGTTTGTGTTAAATTCTTTTGTTTTCTTGCTTCTTTTAATCTTTCGTTTAACATATTTTCATCGTTATCCTTTCGTTAACTAGATTATAACAACGTTTATAATTTAAGTGGTTAAAACTAACTTTGTGTTATAAAAATATTGATTATAACCTTTTGTTAATATATAATGGATATGGGAGATGATTTTTATGCAGTACCTTAAAGAATTAAGAGAAAAACATAAATATACTTGTCAATATATGAGTGATAAGCTTAATATAAGTAAGCCTTTTTACTGGCAGATAGAAAATGATCAAAGAAGGCTTTCTTATTCTATGGCAATAAAAATTGCGAGGATTTTTAATAAGAAGCCTGATGAAATATTTTATGATGAATTAAAAAACAAGGATTAACTTTCCTTGCTTCTGCTTGAGAGAAATGTAACTTTTTCGGCAACAACTTCAGTTAGATATTTACGTCCATCTTCAGTTTCATAATTATATGTTTCAAGTCGACCTTTAACACCAATTAGGTCGCCTTTTTTGCAGTAATTTGTTGTATTTTGGGCAACTGCTTGCCATAATTTACATCCGATAAAATCACTTTCATATTCCCCTTGGGAATTTTTATACGGCCTTGGAACAGCCAGTACTAATCTTGATACCTTCTTTCCACTTTCAGTTTCATATAATTCTGGGTCACTTGTAAGTCGACCAACTAAAACAATTTGATTTAACATATTGTTTTCCTCCTTTCTGCCTGGTAATATACACTACTTTATTTTCTTAGTCAAAGTACGATTTTGGGTAAATTTAAAGGAAAAATAAGAATAATTTAGTTGTTTTATCTTAGGAGAATTTTGGTATTTTTTTGATATATTTGGACATAAAAAAAGAAATTATTAACAATTTAAAATAATTTCTGTTTTTTTAGGTTTGCCGTTTTGAAAGTTAATTGTTACCCTAGCTATTGTTTTAGTTTTATTGCATTTTTCTAAGCTCTTTAGATTATAATTTTCTCCGTTTTTATTAGCATCTTCAAGCATTTGTAAGGTTATATCGTAGGTTGTTGTACTGTCATTGGCACTGATATATTTATTAAAATAATCTTCAGCTGCTTCCTTCATAGCTTTTTCTTCATCTTTCATGTGGGTGGTTCCGTTATTTAAATAACATATTCCAGCAATTGCTAAGGCACATACAATTATAACTATAAATATTACCCCTTTATTTTTCATATATACTTATTCCTTTCTAAAAATAATTTTTAAGTAAAGCGTTAAGTTCAACTGCGTATTCCATTGGAAGTTGTTCTCTAAATTCGTCTATGAATCCAACAATTAGTAATTCTTTAGCGCGGTCTTCATTAAGTCCTCTACTCATTAAATAAAATAATTTTTCTTCATCTAATTTAGAAACTGTTGCTTCGTGTTCAAGATATGATGTTGGATTATCTACGATGTTTGTTGGTATTGTATCACTCTTGGAATGTTTATCTAAAAGGATAGTATCACATTTGATGATACATTTAGCATTATCAGCTTTTTTATCAACATATACTTTTCCACGATAATTAGCTACACCACCACCGGCGGCAATAGATTTACTAACAATATTTGATGTTGTTTCTGGGGCGAGATGGATAGCTTTTGCTCCGGCATCTTGATATTGTCCTTCATTGGCAACTGCTATTGATATACAGTCGCCTCTGGCTCCTTTTCCTTTTAGTATACATGATGGATATTTCATGTTTACTTTAGCACCGATATTACCATCGATCCATTCCATAACTCCATTTTCTTCAACTTGAGCTCTTTCTGTTACTAGATTATATATATTGTTTGCCCAGTTTTGAATAGTTATAAATCTACAGCTAGCATCTTTTTCAACAAAGACTTCGACAACTGCAGCGTGCAATGAACCAGTTGTGTGATATGTGGCTGTGCATCCTTCCATGTATGTTACGTGGCTATCTTCACCAACTATGATTAGTGTTCTTTCGAATTGTCCCATATTTTTAGTATCAATTCTGAAATAACTTTGGAGTGGTCTATCAATTGTTACATGTGGTGGGACATAGATGAAAGTTCCCCCACTCCATACTGCACCATTTAAAGCGGCATATTTGTTATCGTTATATGGGATTAAGTGATCAAAATATTTTTTGAAAAGATCTGGATGTTTTTGTAAGGCTTCGTCTGTACTACAGAAAATAACACCTTTGTCATCCAATTCTTTAATCATGTTTTGGTAGACAACTTCACTTTCATATTGTGCACCTATTCCATCTAGGTATTTTTTTTCGGCATCAATTAAACCTATTTCTTTGAATGTATCTTTAATTGGGCATTCATCCCAATTTGTTGCAACTTTATCTGTTACTTTTTTGAAATATGTTAGGCTATCAAAGTCTAAGTCTATTTCTGGGCCAAAGTTTGGATCTGGCATCTCTTTAAAAGTTTTGTAGGCTTTTAAACGAAAGTCGGTCATCCATTTTGGCTCTTTTTTATATTTAGAAATTTCGATGATTTTTTCTTCATCTAATCCGTATTCTTTCGTCATTTTTTTCACCCGTAATAATTGTAACATATTTAATTTAAAATAAAAAGGATTTGGACTTCAATTTTCCTTTTTAATGTGATATTTGGTATCAATTTAAAATAAAAAGTCTTAACTTTTTGTTTTTATTTCGTTTAAGACTTTTTCAACTCCCCACCATGAAAGTAAGGCACATTTTTTTCTATTTGGTTGATTATGAATGTCATCATAAACAATTGCTTCTTCTAATATCTCTTTATCATATGGTTTTTCTTCTAGCATGTTTGAAAAGTTTTCTAATATGTTTTCGGCTTCTTCAATTGTTTTTCCTTTTAGGGTTTCTGACATAATTGATGCGGAAGATGTTGATATTGCACACGCTTCTCCATCATATTTGATATCTTCTATTTTTCTATCTTTTATTTTTATTTCGATATTTAGTTCATCAATACAGCTTTCGTTATTCATATTTACTTTAGTATAGTCTTTATCATTAGTAATTCCTTTATTTCTAGGGTTTTGATAATGATCTAAAATTATACTTCTTTTGAAATCTGGATTCATTTTAATCACCTTCTTTTCCGTAAACAATGTCATCTAATTCAAAGTAAAAATTTCTTAATTCTTCAAATGAGCAGAAGAATATAACTGGTAAGTTTAAAGCGGATTTTGTTTTCATTTCATAAATTACTTTTTCAACTGTGATGGCATTTTTAATGTTTATTTTGGTATTTTGTTTTTCTTTATAAATTGTCATAACACATTTTCCTTGATTATAAAGTTTTTCGTTTGTTGCGAAAATAATTTGGGCTTTGGCAACGTCTTCCATTATTTTAGCAATATTATATACTGTCATTAATAATGTATGGTTATGATTTGCTGAACTTTTAATAGAATTTTCATCTATTATTTCAGTTATTCTGGTAAAAAGTTGTTCTCTATCTTTAGTATCACAAGAAAGTTCAAAATAAATTTTTGAAGTTGAGCTACTTCTGATATTAAATTCACATTCTGGAATTTCTTTCGTTAGATCAATTAGATATCCAATAATGTTTATTTTTTTTGGATTTAAATGAAAGATAACATATGCTAATGAGTCTTTTCCTTTTCCTATACTAGCGGTGGAAGGAATTAAACCTTTATTATATGCTGTGTTTAATAGGAGTTCTAGCGATCTTGAACCATCTGACATATCATGAAAATATAAAGAACGTCCTTTATCATCCATTAAGGTTACATCAACAATACTTGGTTTTTGATAATTCATTTTATCCCTCCCCTTTTTCCACTTTTAATTATAAATGTTTTTTAGTGTTTTGTAAATAATTTGGAATATTGAGTTTACGATTTAAATATATTTTAATATCAAAGGAGGAAATTATTATGGAAACACTTAAAGTAAGAGCTAAATCTAATCCTAGTTCAGTTGCTGGTGCTTTAGCTAATGTATTTAGAGAGAAAGGAACGGTAGAAATTCAAGCAATTGGTGCGGGAGCATTGAATCAGGCAATTAAGGCTATTGCAATTGCACGTGGTTTTGTAGCGCCTAGTGGCAAGAATCTAATTTGTATTCCAGCATTTACTGATATTGTCATTGATGGCGAGGAACGTACGGCGATTAAACTTATTGTTGAGTCACGATAAATCTTGGTTAATCCAAGTTTTTTTGTTTTTAAAAAGGAAATAGGTAAATGACCGCGTATATATATTTATAGAAGGAGATGATGTTCATGCCTTTTAATAAGGATATTAATGGTTTTAAAAATGAGAATGAATTTATTAGATACTTAAATGGGAAGAAAGTTGGTAAGGTTAATCCGATTTTTCAGGATTTACTTTTTAAACTTTATGATAATTTATCTTATAAGGATTTGATTTTTTGTAGACCTAATTATGATAAACAAAAATCCGATATGATTATTGAAATAAACGGAATTGAGAAACGTATTAGTATTAAAAAAGGCGTTAAAAATTCTGTACATATTGAACCTTTTCCAATGTTTATTTTATTTTTAAAGGATTGCGGAATTAGTGATGAGATTATTAATGAGGTTAAATTATTTCATTATGGTGATGGGAGTGCCGATGGCAGTGGCGAAGCTCGGATAAGTTCATTAGAATATAAAGAAAAACATCAAGATAAGTTAGATTTAATTAATTATGAATTTAATAAGATTGATGTTGTTTTAAAAGCTATTGATAGATTTGTTTTATTTGGCAATAATTCAAATGAGCCAATTGATGCGATTATATATGGCGTTTTAGAAGACTTTATTTGGATAACGAGAGATGAGATTCGTGACGTTATTCTCAGAAATCGGAATATTAAGCGTACTGGCCTTGGTTTTGGAAGTTTATTTTATCAACCTATGAATAGATGTTTAAATCATAATTTAAAATATGATCATGATAGGCATATTGCACAAATAAAATGGTATCATTTATCAGATGATATTATTGAAATGATGGCGGAAAGGAATATTAAAAGTACGTAATTTTAATATACTAGTTTACCTTTTTAGAAATTTTATATATTTTATTCTTTTAAATTTTAAATCTTAAATTTGATATAAGACTTAATTTTGTAGGTAATATTGAAACTGGAATTTACTTTTTCATTTCACGTTTATATATATTACATATATTTTTTATAGATTTTTTAAAAAAAGGCTGGGGTTCTACTTGACATGAGTAAAATTTATTAGTATAATCTATATTGTCAGTGAGACAACTTAATGCAGGTGTAGTTTAATGGTAGAACCCCAGCCTTCCAAGCTGACTACGGGAGTTCGATTCTCCTCACCTGCTCCATTTGAAGACAACTTACGGACTAATTAAAGTTCGTAAGTTTTTATTTTGTCTGTAGTCAGGCTTGGAAAGGCTTGTTCTACCAAATATAAAGATAATGTTCTCTTTCTAGGAAGGAGGACATTTTTTATGCTTAAATTT
>CACZST010000027.1 GCA_902783895.1 uncultured Erysipelotrichaceae bacterium | reverse complement strand
TATTGATTTAGAAACTATTTCAAAGGCAACTGGACTTTCTATAGAAGAGATACAAAATATAAAATAAATAAAACATGCCCCTGACATGTTTTATTTATATTCATATCATAAATATTGACTAAAAAAAATAACCAATATATAATCAAGATAGGTGATAATAATGAAAAAAGGATTTACCTTAGTTGAACTTTTAGGAGTTATTGTAATATTAGGAGTTATTGGAGTTATTGTAACACCACTTACCCAAAATATAATATTAGAAAATAATGAAAAAATGTGTAAAATGCAAATAACATCATTTGAAAAAGCCGCTAGAGAGTATGCTAATAAAAATGCTTTTAAATTAGACTGTCCATCTGGAAACTGTGATGAAATCTATAACGTATCCATATCTGATCTCCAGGATGAGGGATTTCTAGACGATGGAAATATTAAAAACCCAGTTAAAGGCACTAATTTTGATTTAAACACTACAATTGCAATAGGAATGTCTAATAAACAATTTACATTTAAATATGAAGACCAAAACGCCTGTCAAAAATAAGTGTTTTTCTTTTAAAAAAACTATATTCATAGTATAATTTATATGGGTGATAAACATGGATAAAATAATTATGCACATTGATGTTAATAATGCTTTTTTATCTTGGACTGCTACCAGAATGGTAAAAGAAGGGAAAAAAGATTTAAGAAAAACCTATGCTATTATTGGCGGTGATGAAAGTAGTAGAAGAGGAATAGTCTTAGCGAAATCACCACTTGCTAAAAAGAAAGGTGTTGTAACCGGTGAAACAATTTACAATGCTAAGAAAAAATGTCCAAATTTAGAAGTATATCCACCTGAGTTTTATCATTATAAAAAAATGTCTGATAGTTTATTTGATTTAATAAATAAATATACTCCAGATTTAGAAAAAATGAGTATTGATGAATGTTTCATTGATTATACTCCAATCAAACATATCTATGGCGATCCAATTAAATTTGCTTATAATTTAAAAAATGAAGTCAAAAATAAATTGGGATTTACTGTCAATATAGGAATCGCAAATAATAAATTATGTGCCAAAATGGCTTCAGATTTTAGTAAACCAGATAAGGTGCATACATTATTTAAAGAAGAGGTTCAAGCAAAAATGTGGCCACTTCCTATAGATGAATTATTTGGAGTTGGTAAACAAACTGCAATTAAATTAAAAAATATAAACATAAATACTATAGGTGATTTAGCTAAAACAAATCCTGAAAATTTATATAAAATATTTAAAAATATGTCTCAAGATTTAGTAAAATCAGCTAATGGTATTGGTAGTGATATAGTTGAAAGCCTCGCCGAAAAGCCAAAAGGAATAGGCAATGAAACCACATTATCACATAATATTTTCACCAAAGAGGAACTAAAGCCTTATCTGCTAGCCTTATCTGAAAATGTCACAATCAGACTTAGAAAACAAGAAAAATATGCGGGTGTAGTAGTTGTTACTTTAAAAAATAAATTCTTCAAACGCTTTTCACATCAAAAAAAATTAACCAATGCCACTAACATAACAGAAATAGTTTATAATGCAGCTACAGAAATATTAAATGAAATGAATATTAATGATGGTATTAGATTAATTGGCGTAAGATTAGATAACCTTCAAGATGAAGTAAACCATCAAGTTTCTTTATTTGAAAATATCAAACAAACAGATGAAAACAAAAATCTTGATAAAGCAATAGATGGTCTAAAAGAAAAATATGGCTTTAAAATAATAAAGAAAGCCTCCTTAAAAAATGAAAATATTAGAAGAAAATATTAAAAATTAAGTAATTATTTTTTTGTTATTAAATAATTTACAATAGTCAATTCAAAATGTATAATGTTATAAGAAAGTAGGAAAATAAATGAATGAAGAAATTATCAAACAAATCGCAACAGACTTAAATATAAATAAAACACAAGTAAGTAAAACACTTAATCTATTAAGTGAAGGAAATACAATCCCATTCATTGCTAGATATCGTAAAGAAGCAACTGGAAATTTAGATGAAAGTCAAATAAAAAAAATAGGTGAAGTATATGATTATCAAGTAAGCTTACTTCAAAGAAAAGAAGATGTTATTAGATTAATTGATGAAAAAGATATGCTTACAGATGAACTTAAGAATCAAATAATGAAAGCAACTAAATTAGTTGAAGTAGAAGACCTATATAGACCATTTAAAGAAAAGAAAAAAACAAAAGCTACTGAAGCTATAAAAAATGGTTTAGAACCTCTCGCAAAACTAATAATGTCTTTTGTAGATAATATAACATTAGAAGATCTAACTAAAAAATTTCTAAATGATAATGTAAAAACAAAAGAAGCTGCGATAGAAGGTGCTGGATACATCATAGCCGAATGGATTAGTGATAATGCTTCTTATAGAAAATGGATTAGAATACTTACATATAATGAAGGTATAATTAAAACCAAATTAAAACCAAAAGCTGTAGATGAAAATAAAACATACGAAATGTATTATGATTTCGAAGAAAAAGTAAAATATGCTAAACCTTATCGTATTATGGCTATAAATAGGGCAGAAAAAGAAAAAATTATATCTGTAAATATCGAAGTAGATAAAGAAAAGATAGAAAATTATTTAAAAGAAAAATTAATAAAAAGAAATGCTCCTTTTAATTATGTGATTGAAGATGCAATTAAAGATAGTTACAAAAGATTAATCGGACCTTCAATTGAAAGAGAAATAAGAAGTGAACTTACAGAAAATGCTTGTAACGATGCTATTAAAAATTTTGGTCTTAATTTAGAAAATTTACTTATGCAGCCACCAATGAAAGATAATGTCGTATTAGGCTTTGACCCAGGATTTGTTAATGGTTGTAAACTAGCTGTCATCGATAAAAATGGAAAATTCTTAGATTCACTAATCATAAAACCATTTTTAAACAATTCAAATAAAGATGTTATTCAAAAGTGCAAAGAAAAAGTAAGTAATCTAATAAAAAAATATAATATTAATATTATTTCTATCGGTAATGGAACTGCATCAAGAGAAAGTGAAAAATTTTGTGCTGAAATGATAAAAGAATATAATCTAAACTGTAAATATGTTATCGTATCAGAAGCTGGAGCTTCAATCTATTCAACTGAAAAAGTTGCAAGTGATGAATTTCCAGATTTATCACCAAACGAAAGAAGTGCCGTTAGTATTGGAAGAAGATTGCAAGATCCACTTTCCGAACTTGTTAAAATTCCACCAGCTGGTATGGGTGTTGGCTCTTATCAACATGATGTTCCATCTAAAAATCTTACAGAATCTTTAGACTTTGTAGTAACCAAAGCCGTAAATAATGTTGGTGTAAATATTAATACTGCATCTGCTTCACTTTTAAAATATGTTTCAGGTTTAACTAAAAAAAGTATTGAAAAAATAATTAACTACCGTGAGGAAAAAGGTAAAATATCATCAAGATTAGAAATTAAAAAAGCTAAATTATTAGGTGATAAAACCTACCAGCAGGCTATCGGTTTCTTAAGAATACCTTTAGGTGAAAATATTTTAGATGAAACCGCTATTCACCCAGAAAGTTATGATATAACCATGAAACTATTAGAATTACTAAACCTTGATTTATCTCAAGTTGGAACTGAAAAATTAAAAGAAAAATTAGATAATATTAACTTAGATGATTATGTCAATACTTTAAATACTGATATTTATACATTAGAAGATGTTGTAAATTCCCTTAAAAAACCAGGACGTGATCCACGTGATGAAATGCCTCAACCAATTTTAAAAAGTGATATATTAGATATCAAAGATTTAAAACTAGGTATGAAACTACAAGGAACAGTTCGTAATGTTGTCCCATTTGGTGTATTCATTGATATCGGACTACATAATGATGGACTTGCCCATATATCAAAATTAACAACTAAATTTATTAAACATCCAAGTGAAGTTGTATCAGTAGGCGATATAGTTGACTGTTTCGTCGATGAAATAGATTTAACAAAAAATAAAGTATCTCTTTCATTAATTGACCCAAATAAGGAAACCAAATGAAAAAATTAATTATTTTATTAATAATCCCTTTATTAACTGGATGTATTAAAAATGAAGATTTCAAACAAACATGTACTTATGAAAAAACAAGTCAAAATATAACTGATAAAACTAAGATGCAAATAACATATAATTATGAAGATGAAGTATTAAATGCTATTGTAACAAAAACATATAAAAGTAAAAATGAAGATGGATTAAAAACTATAAAACAAATAAAAAAATCATCGATAAATTATAATAAAAAATATATAAATACATCATCAATAAAAATAACTGTACCAAAAGAAACTGAAGATGAATATCAGTTAAGATATTATATTGATGTTCCAAATTCAGAAGAATCAATTTTAAATGAATTTAACCTAAAAACAAATTCCATAAAATTATTCGAAAAATTAAAAAAACTAAATTATAAATGTAAATAAGTATTTAAAGGAGGATAAAAAATGTTAGAAATACTTAAAGCTATATTGTTTGGAATTGTTGAAGGAATCACTGAATGGTTACCAATCAGTAGTACTGGACACATGATATTATTAGATCAATTTGTAAAATTAGATGTATCTAGAGAATTTTACAGTATGTTCCAAGTTGTAATTCAATTAGGAGCAATCATGGCAGTTGTCTTACTTTTCTGGAAACAAATTTTCCCATTAAAAAAAGAAAAAGATAAAATAAAAGTTGATAAAAAAATAATCAATCTTTGGGGTAAAATTTTAGTTGCATGTATCCCTGCCGCTATAATAGGATTACTATTTGATGAATTATTTGAAAAACTATTCTATAATCCACTTTGCGTAGCAATCGCCTTAATTGTATTTGGTATTTTATTTATAATAGTTGAAAATAACAATAAAGGAAAAAAAGCAAAAATCAACTCATTAACCGAAATAACATATAATACTGCAATATTAATAGGAGTATTCCAATTAATCGCTGCTATTTTCCCAGGAACATCAAGATCTGGGGCGACAATAGTTGGTGCCTTACTACTTGGAGTTTCTAGGACTGTAGCCGCTGAATTTACTTTCTTTTTAGCAATACCAGTAATGTTTGGTGCTAGTTTACTAAAACTAGTTAAATTTGGTTTATCATTTACCTCATTTGAACTTACAATTTTATTAATAGGTATGATAACCGCATTTATCACATCAATTTTAATTATCAAATTCCTTATGGATTACATTAAAAAACATGACTTTAAAGTCTTTGGCTGGTATCGAATTATTCTTGGTATATTAGTTATATTATACTTTTATGTAAGATTTTAGTTAAACTAAGATCTTTTTTAATTGACTTTTATTTATTAATTATATATAATAAAACCAAGACGAAGAAGGAAAATAGTAATAAGTAAAAAACATTTATAGAGAGCCTAGAGTAGTGGAAGCTGGGTAATGTTTCCTTATGAACGCGTTCTGGAGTTGTTTGTATATCTGCATTAAAGATAAAGTCGCATAGATCTCTATGAATTAAGGTGGTACCGCGGGAAAACTCGTCCTTATATTTATAGGGATATTTTTATTATAAGGAGGAAATATTATGGAAAATAAAATTGAAAAACTATTAAATGAAGTAATAGAAAAAAATGGATATTCATTAAATACAAAAGTCGTAAAATCTGATATTGAAAACGTTGACTTTCAGTGTAATGATACATTTAGATTAGCTAAAGAGGTCCATAAATCACCAATTGAAATAGGAGAAAAATTGGTAGAAGATATAAATAATTTAAATGATTTTAATAAATACTTTGAAGAAGTAACATTTGCTAAACCAGGTTTTATAAATATTAAAGTAAGTGATGAATTTATATGTGAATCTTTAAGAAAATTAAAAACAAGTAAAAGATTAGGATTAGAAGAAGAACATGAAACAATCGTTTTAGATTATGGTGGACCAAACATCGCCAAACCACTTCATGTCGGACATTTAAGAACCGCAATAATCGGACAAGCTATTAATAATCTATTAAAATTTGCTGGTAATAAAACCATAAGTGATGTTCATTTAGGTGATATTGGTATGCAAATGGGACAAGTTATTTATGGTATTTTAAACGATTTTCCAAATCAAAAACCAGAAGATATTACTTTTGATTTAAAATATTTAAACAAAACATATCCTAAAATAAGTGGTCTTTGTAAAGAAAATGAAGAAATCAAAGAAAAATGTGCAACTATCACTAAAGAACTTCAAGATGGTAATCAAGATTATCAAATATTATGGAAGAAAATTAAAGATGTATCAATCGCTGATATAAAAAACATTTATAAATTCTTAACTGTTGATTTTGATTTTTGGTATGGTGAAAGTGATGCTTACAAATACTTTGATGAATTAACTAAATATCTAGAAGACAAAAATATGTTAAAAGAAGATGACGGTGCTTTAATAATAGATGTTAAAGAAGAAACTGATAAAAATGAAATGCCACCATTCATTTATAAAAAAAGTAATGGCGCATATCTTTATTCATCATCAGATTTAGCGACCATCTACCAAAGAAATAAAGATTTCCATCCAGATGAAATAATTTATATTGCTGATTCAAGACAAGAAATGCATTTTACTCAAGTCTTTAGAGCGGCTAAAAAATCTGAAATATATAATGGAAGATTAAAATTTGTTGGTTATGGAACTGTTAACGGAAAAGACAATAAACCATTTAAAACAAGAAGTGGAAAAGCCTTAAAACTTCAAGACTTAATAGATGAAGTAAAAGAAGAATTCGTAAACTTAAGGGAAGAAAATAAACAAATGAACCCAGAAGATTTAGATAAAATGAAAAATGCTATTATAAAATTTGCTGATCTTCAAAATGATTTAGACAGAACCTATATATTTGATATTAAAAAATTTAGTGAAGTTACTGGAAAAACTGGCCCATATATTTTATATTCATATTTAAGAATAAATAAATTATTAACTAGTAATTCTGACAAACTATCAAATAAAATTTATAATGAGAAAGATAGAAAATTAAGATTAAAATTACTTGAAGTAACAAATGCTTTAAAACAGGCAAGAAATGAATTAAAACCACATTATATCGCAAATTATTTATATGATTTAGCCACTAATGCCAATGATTTCTATGGTGCTAATCACCTAAATGGATTAGAAGGTAAGGAAAAAGAAGATTATTTATATATCTTATCTTTCAATAATTATATAATAGAAACATTACTTGATATTATAGGTATTCATATACCATCAAAAATGTAAAAGGTGATCACATGTATACATCAATAAATAACCCCAAAATAAAATATTTAAAAAAATTAAATAATAAAAAATATAGAAAACAAAACAAAGAGTTTTTAATTGAAGGAATGCATCTAGTAAAAGAGGCTTATAATGCTGGAATTTTAAAAGAATTATATATTAAAGAAGATAATATAGATATAGATGTTCCAAAGTATCTAATTGATGATAAAGTTGTTAAATATTTAACCTCAGTTCAAACACCGACAGGTATATTTGGATTATGTGAAATAAAAGAAAATAAATTAAAAGGTAATAAACTTCTAATTTTAGATAATATCCAAGACCCAGGTAATTTAGGAACAATAATCAGAAGTAGTGTTGCCTTTAATATTGATACCATTATTTTAGGTCATGATTGTACAGATCCTTATAGTCAAAAAGTCTTAAGATCATCTCAAGGTATGATATTTCACACTAATATAATAGAAAAAAATCTTTTAAGCTTCCTTCCAGAAATAAAAAAAGAATATAAATTATTAGCTACTAAAGTTGATGGAGGAAAAGAATTAGACCCCTTTAAAAAAATAAATAAATTTGCTATAATTATGGGTAGTGAAGGCAGCGGAGTAAAAGAAGAAATTTCAAATCTTTGTGATGAATATTTATATATTCCTATGAATAAAAATTGTGAAAGTTTAAATGTTGCTGTTGCCACAAGTATTATTTTATATGAATTAAGAGGTGATTAAATGATATATTTAGGTAAACTTACAAACACTCATGGATTAAAAGGAGAAGTAAAAATCATCTCTGATTTTAAATATAAAAATGATGTTTTTCAAATTGGAAATAATTTGTATATTGACCAAAAACCACTTATTATAAAATCCTATAGACCACATAAAAATTATGATATGGTAACATTTGAAGGTGTCGAAGACATTAACGATGCCCTAAAATATAAAGGTAAAAATGTTTATATAAATGAAGATGAGTATGAGTTTGAAGGACCATTAAACGAAGACTTAATCGGTATGAACATTTACCAAGGAGATAAATTAATTGGAAAATTAATAGAAATCGAAAACACAGGATATCAAGAATTACTTGTAATTAAAGGGAAAACAAAAAATCATCTAGTACCATTTTTAAAACCATTTATTAATAAAATAACTGATGATGGAATATACTTAAACGAAATGGAAGGATTAATAAATGAAGATTGATATTCTAACAATTTTTCCGGAAATGTTTGATGGATTTAAAAACACCTCAATTATTAAAAGAGCAATTGAAAAAGAAAAAGTTATAATTGATATCCATGATATTAGAAAGTATAGTAAAGACCCCCATAAACGCGTTGATGATTATGGTTACGGTGGAGGCAAAGGAATGGTTCTAATGCCTCAGCCAATCTTTGATGCCGTAGATGATTTGAAAACTGAAAATTCAAAAGTAATATTAATGACTCCCCAAGGATTTAAATATAATCAAAAATTAGCTTATGACCTAACAAATGAAAAACATTTAATCTTAATTTGTGGCCATTATGAAGGTTTCGATGAAAGAATTAGAACACTTGCCGACATGGAAATAAGTATAGGTGATTATGTCTTAACTGGTGGAGAATTACCAAGTATGGTTATAGCTGATAGTGTAGTTAGATTACTAGATGGTGTAATTGAAAAACAATCTCATGAAAATGATTCTTTTAACAATAATTTATTAGACTATCCTGTCTACACTAAACCACTTGACTTTAGAGGAATGAAAGTTCCCGAAGTACTTACTTCTGGTCATCATGCGAATATTGAAAAATTTAGACATGAAGAAGCGCTTAAAAAAACTAAAATGAGAAGACCAGATTTATTAGAAAGAGATGAGTAATATGTCTGAAAGATATTATGTTTGTGATAAAGATAATAAAGATAATAAAGATTTAATTTATGGTTATCTAGATTTTCATGAATTAGAAAAGGGATTCAAATTTAAACCCCAAAACAAAATATCATATGATGGCGTAGAAATAAGTAATCTTGTTTTAGTAAAACCGGCTTTAATCAAAAAAGTCTTAAAAAAGAAAACAAAAAAGAAATTAGATGCCTATATCGCATATTTAATGGCAATGCTAAATGATTCCGATGACGATGATGAAGGCAGTTTAGCTCTAATTATCGATGATATTGATAGATATAAAAACATGATAATAAATAAATATTCTAAATTTTTAGATAAAGCATATATAAGAAGTTTATTAAAAAAAGTAACAGTCATTGAAAAAAATTTCCAAGATAAATTAGATGAGCTTGTGGAAGAAAAAACTCATTATAGATCTAGATAAAAATAATAAAACACCTTGTATTTTCTTAAATAATATGTTATAATTTACCATGTCGTGATCCGCTAGGGGATTAACTTATGATCATAGATTAGTATAAGGAGCGTGATTTCATGAATTTGGTTGATAAAATAACTAAAAATCAAATAAGAACTGATCTTCCAGAATTCCGTGTTGGTGATACTATTAAAGTTAACGTTAGAATCATCGAAGGAAAAAATGAAAGAATTCAGGCTTTTGAGGGAATCGTAATTTCTATTAAGAATAGTGGAGTAAGCAAAAACTATACTGTTAGAAAAAAATCTGGTGGTATAGGTGTTGAAAGAACTTTCCCATATAGTTCACCAAAAGTTGATAGTGTTGAACTAATCAGAAAAGGTAAAGTTAGACGTGCTAAACTTAACTACTTACGTGACCTTAAAGGACAAACTAAAATCAAAGAAAGAAAATAAGGCGAGTCCTTATTTTTTATTTAAAAGGGGAGAATAAAATGAGTGATAAAACAAAAAGCCAAATTAAATCATTAATACCATATATAGTAATTATCATTGCTGTGATATTAATAAGAACTTTTATTGCAACACCAGTCCAAGTAGATGGCGCATCAATGTATCCAACCTTAAATGATAAGGAAATTTTAATTTTAAAAAAATATGATAAATCATATGATAGGTTTGATATTGTTGTATTTGATTATAATAATGTAAGACTTATTAAAAGGATAATTGGTCTCCCAGGTGATACAGTTTCTTACCGTAATAATAAATTATATATTAATGGCAAATATGTTGAAGAACCATTTTTGAAAGATAGTATCGAAACAACTGATTTTGATATAACAAAATTAGGTGTAAAAAAAATACCAAAAGGATATTATTTTGTCCTAGGTGATAATCGTACTAATTCAACAGATAGTCGTATAATCGGTTTAGTTTCAGAAAAAGATATAAAAGGAACTACAAATTTTGCTGTATTCCCAATTAATGATTTTGGTAAAATAGATAAATAAGTCCATATAGGACTTTTTATAAACTAAAAAAAGGATATTAAATCCTTTTAATTATGGTTGTATTATAAATAGTGTTGGTGAGTAAAATTCACTGACACTATTTCAGTATAAAAAAGACATGTAATCTGATACAATGTAATTG
>CACZST010000026.1 GCA_902783895.1 uncultured Erysipelotrichaceae bacterium | reverse complement strand
TACCTAAACTTAAAAAAATAAAAAATCGCCATATAGACGATAATTTTGTTTTGTTCATTTGTGGCACTATGTATTGACAAAAATCATTCATCAACTTTTACTTTATTTAATTTTATAATACGCTTATATTTCTTTAGTATTTCATTAATTTATTCCCTTTCTTATTAGATAACATATAAATTATTTGTTTCATTATCAATTGTTTCCACTCTTTTATCATAAAATCAATTTTCATTAAAATAACCACTAGAAATCATACTAAATTATCTTCATGAAAACTCTATAAAATACATTAGAATCAATATTTTTCTTATTTTTTTCAATAGCCTTATCAAATATATTTGTATTATAACATTAAAATACAAATGATAACAAAAAATTATTACGCAATGATATTTAATATACTTAATCTCTGCTCTCCATATTTAAGATATCTTATCAACTATATATTCAATATTAAAAGTAACCTATAAATTATTCATAACATCGCTTCCCCAAAATAATCTATAATAAATGTCCATTGAAACTATAAAGTATTAAAAAAGAATGATTATATCATTCTCTATATTTTTATAATACTTATTTCATTCTATCTCAGTTGCTTATTTTCAATTACACAATTATATAATTTTTATTTGATTAATAATGTTTCCTATCATTTTCTTTATAACCAAAAACAAAATAAATATTAATTTCTAACTTATAATTTACTCTTTAAAAACTCTTCAAAAACTAATAACCCATATTCCTTATTATAATAATTCGGAAATTCATTTAAATGTGCCATAGCAATTTTTGCAGTAGTAATTAAATCATCATTTGTAACATTAGTTTTTGGATTACTTGTACCATGTTCTAATTCAACATTTAGACCAGTTAGAAATTCCTCTTTAGTAAATTTATCAAATGAAATTTGAAGTACTTTAGCAGCATATTCTGCATCACTCATATTAAACATAAAATCACCAGTATAATATATGTCTATTTTAAAGTTTTTGACATTTCTTTATATACTTTTAATTATATATTTCAAAATATAACAAAAGAATACTTATAAAAAGTATTTTTAATTTACATCAATATCTCCACTTGTAGTTTTAACATTTAATATAGTATCACTTTTCCTATTATTATTTTTTATAGAAGAATCACCACTTACACTCTTAGTTTCAACATAAATATCATTTGCCTTTTTTATAACAACATCTCCGCTTACTGTCGAAATATAGCTGTCACTAGATATATTTATTTTATCTATTGAAACTTCTCCACTTACAGAAGAAATACTTAAACTTTTATTAATACAATCTATAGAAATATCTCCACTAGTTGTACTTATTTTACTCATATCAAATAAATCTCCAAGTTCAATATCACCTGATACAGTTTTTATATTATTTTTACCTAAATTTTTACCGTTAATATCTCCACTAATAGTCCTAATATCAAAAGAATTATTAAAATTATTAAGTATTTCTATATCTCCACTTTTTGTATCTAAATCAAAACTTCCTTTATAATCATTTGGAACATAAATAGTTACTTTTCTATCAAAGAAACAAAATCCAAAACAAAAATTACTTAAACCTTTATCGCTCACTTCAAGAATATCATTATTTAAATGAACATCAATTTCTTTATTTTTGCCTTTATTTTGATAAATAACATTTACTTTATTACCATCATATTTTCTAACTTCAACATCAGTATCAGTTAAAGAAGTTTTTATCTTTGAAATTTCCTCTTCAAACAAATATTCTTTTTTAGTATATTTTCCTACAAATGAAACTTTATTATTAATTCCAAATATCATAAAACCAATGCATATAATCATTAACAATGATAAAACAAAAATAAGCAAAATTATTAAACTATTATTCTTCATATAAATCACCCCTTAAAATAAATATAAGTTCAATTATCTTAAGCAAAAGCGCATAAACAATAAATATTATCCATGTAATTTCAAAACTATAAGTCATAAAACTAACTATAAAATAAATAATCACAGTAAGTAAACCCAAAATACCACTTATCACATTAAAGTATTTATTACGGCGTCTCTTTTTCTTTTCTTTATAATCTTTTGTAATATTATAATAAATTAAAATCACTGTCGCAACTGCAATTAAAGTAAAAAAGATAGGAATATAAATATATTCATTTATACCAATTTCTGATAATGTCATTAATAATATAAATGCCAAAAAGTATAAAAATACCGAACTACAAATAAATAATGCTTTTCTTTTTTTATTTACAGTATTATCTTTTTTAAGCCCTTCACCTAGACAAGCATCATCTTTCAAAAGTTCATCGGCTGTAATACTAAAAACTTCACAAAGTGGAATTATTTTATCAAAATCAGGATTACTCTCACCAGTTTCCCATTTTGAAATTGTTTGCCTAGATACATTAATTTTGTTTCCAAGCTCTTCTTGAGAAAAGTTTTTTTCTTTTCTAAGCTTTAATATTTTTTCGTTAATTTTCACTCTCTTCACCTCAAGTAAATTATACTTTAAATAGCCAGTTGCATTCAAGCAATTTAACTTGGAAATTTGTCAACCAAACTTAACATCAAAAAAGATACCTTTAATTATAAGGTATCTAATTCAATAGGTTTATTATCTAAATCTTTTTCAACTAACTGTTCATGTAATCTTTCTTCCTCAGTATCCAAAAATACATCTTCAATTCTATCAACCCTACATCTTTCAACTTCCAAAATCGCATTAAGTTTATTTGCAGCCTTTATTGCATCATCATTTACAATTACATAATTGTATTTAGAAAGTTCATTTATTTCCTTATATGCAGTTTCAAATCTTTCCAAAACCTTTTCCTCGGTTTCAGTATTTCTCATTCTAAGTCTTCTCTTAAGTTCCTTCATACTTGGAGGAAGTAAAAATACAAATATTGCTTGTGGAATTTTTTCCTTAATCTGTAGTGCACCTTGTATTTCAATCACAAGCAGTACATCCTTACCTTCATCTAAATGTTTTTGAACACTTTCCCTTGGTGTACCATAATAATTCCCCGCAAATTTAGCATACTCAAGCATCTTACCTTCTTCAATATTTTTTTCAAACTCAGACGGGGTAACAAAATAATAAGATTCATTTAATACCTCGCCTTCCCTTGGTTTTCTACTTGTCATTGATATAGATTCCCAAATATTAGGATTCTGCTCTTCTGCAATATCACAAACAGTATTTTTACCACATCCAGAAGGACCAGAAAGAACCACTAACAATCCCTGTTTTTTAGTTTTTATCATATTTATCTCCTTTTAAAATATATAAAATAAGCACAATCATGTGCCTATTTTATTAGAAATTTTCAGGATGTGCAATATAAGCTTTGGCTTCTGGTAGTAATAAGATACTAACAATATTTAAAATAGTATTATCTTCCACCTTATGCATATACCTATTGCCACCTTTAATTTCAGTTTCTACAATTTTATAATCATCAAGAAAATCATCTTCATTATCATTTACTTTAACTAAATAACAATACTCTTTACCTTGATAATTAGTAACCGCAGCCACTAACCATTTTTCTCCGTTACCAAACGTCAAAATGGTATTAACTTCACTTTTCATACTAAGCCCTCTTTTCTTTTATTGCATTCCTTTATCTATGCATCGCATTATTAGCTTGAGAAACAGCCTCATCTAAAGCAGCTTGTGACTCTGCATTTAAAGATTGATAAACATCTTCAACTGAAATATATCCAGAAGGATGATTTATATCATCACCACATAATATTGCATGATGACCATCAAGTAACTTACTCAAAACTTCAGGGTCTTTTAATTGGTCTTGAGTTAAATCCATAAATTGACCTGTTTGTGTATCATATGCAGCAACTGGATTATATCTAAACCATTGATTTGCTTGTAAAGGATTTTGACGACTAGTTGCATCATATGCATCATCGTAAACTGGTAGATTGCTTAAATCAGCTGTATTATAACTAATAGTAGTAGATTTTTCATCTGTATTTAACTTGTTTTTATTAGAATCAACAGAATCAGATGGTTTTTGATAATCATTATTTACCTCTTGTGTCTGAGTAATATCTTGATTTACATGTTCATTTTTAAGTTGAGAAACTAAATATGCAGCTCCAGCACTTAGTGTACCGATAGCAACTAAACCAGCAACAATTCTTCTTCCAACTTTACTTTCCTTTAATTTTTCAAGTAATTTTTTCTTTGGTTTTGACTCATTAACAACTTGATTAGCTGCCAAGCCCGCAGCTAAAGCTGCTACATCATTATCATTGCCTTTATCCTTACCTGCAGTTTGTTTTTTAACTTGTTTTTTAGCTTCCTTACTTACATATTTAACATCTTCATAAGTGTTATTAGAAACATTTTCTATACCCTTACCCTCAATAGAAAGTTTTCCATTTTCTAAAGTTATAACTGCATCCACACCTTCAATATAATTTTTGCCCTCTTTAAGTCCACTAACCATACAAGGTGAATTTTCACCAGATTTAATTACATTTGAAATATTATCATCATTTAAATTATTAGATACATAATAATCAACACCATTACTAGTAAACTTCAAATAATCAAATGAATTATTTTCCTCTAAAACATTAAAATTATTAACATTAATATCTTTACCTTTCTTAGTAACAGTAATTTGACCATTCTCATCCATATTAATAATTATAGGTAAATCACCAATTATATTTTCACCTGGTTTTAAATTATTAACCATAACAGCTTCTGTTGATGGTAAAGCAACACTTAAAATATTATCACTATTTAAATCATTACCAACATAATAAGTAACACCATTGTATTCAAATGTAGAATAATTAAATTTTACATCTTCTCCTATTTCAGGATTTTCGCTATTTTCATTTACAAATTGACCATTACCATTTTCTTTCTCATCATTAGATATACTCTTATACTCATCATATAAAGAAGAATATGTTTGGCGTAAATTTTCAGCTATATTAGCATAATAATCCGCTTTTGCATTATCTCCCTTATTTCGATAAATACTTTCCATTTGATTGTAAATAGATCTTTTTATAATTAATAATCCAGCTTGAACATTATATTCATCATATTCATGATTATCATTGAGTAAACCTGCACCAGTTTTACTCATAATATCAGTAACAATAGGACCAATTTGATTATTATCACCATCGTTTAAAATAATATCTCCAATTTCAGCAAGTTTAAATCTCACATCAATCCAATCTAAATTAGCCTTTGCCATATTAAGATAATCATTAGCTGCTTTGAAATAATTATTACCTATAAAATCTTTTTTAGCACTTTGGGCATTTTTATAATTATTATAAGCTAAAGCTAAATATCCAACAGTTTTATTCTGAATATTTTCAATAGAGTCGTTATCAAAATCAGTAGTTTCAGAAATTTCTAAAGTAGCTTTCCCATCATGATTTCTATATTTAGTATCAATATAGTTTTCTAAAATTTTAACAACCTTTTCATCTTCAAATAACTTACTAAGATTATTATCCTTTTGATATTCATCATAAATCATATTAATTATAGAATCATAATCAAAATTACCTTGATTCATTTCAGGATTATCATCCGAACTATTTACAAAAATATTTGAATTACCATCAATTTTACTATATATTTCTTGTAATTTATCATAATTAGCTTTTTCAGAATCAGTCCCCTTAGAAAGTAACCATTCATACTTTACCTTACCATAATCATTTAAATCTTCTTGATAATCAAGTTCTTCTTTTAATAAATTTCTATCAACCACACTAATACTATTATAAATTTCAGAGCGATACTCTCTTAATCTATTAATCATTTCAAGTGCATCATTAATATCCTCAGAAGATTTATCATCCCTTATTTTCATGTTTTTCCATAATTCTCTATTAATTTTCCTATACACATTTATTTTTTCATCTAAAGAAAGGCCATTAATATCCTTAAATTCAAAAACATCATCTATATCAATAGTTCCCATATTACCGTTCTTAATTTTTTCAATAGCTTTTTTTTGAACTGCTGAAGGAGCAAATCCTAAACCATAAATTCTTGATTCTAATTCAAATAAATGATCTTTAGCCTCTTTAAGTTCAGCTGATATGCTATATCCATCATCTTTTGGTTTAAAATGGGAAAGTATATTATTAACATTAGAAATTGATTCATCAATTTCACTAAGTACCTTTCCAGCTCTATATTGTCTCATAAAATCAGGCAAATCTGCATCATTTACATTAGCATAATAAGCATTTAATTGGTCAATCTTATTAAAAATGGTCCTCTGGATTAAATTTTTACTCTCCTCATCGATTGATTCAGTTGTATCTTCAGGTTTTGAATTTTCAAGCCTTTGAATTTGCTTATAAACTTCTCTAGCCGTCTCATCACTTACTACATTAATATTTACAAAATTATCAATATTCATAATAACACCTCTTTAATTTGTATATATACTACGCTAAATATAATAATATGTCAAATTACTCTATCCGCTATTATAATTATACCATTATTAAATCAAAAAAAAAAGAATGAATTTAACATCTTTTAAAGTTCGTAGATTTTTATTTGGATGTCCGTTTTTTTAAAATAACGGAATTAAGTATGTTTATAGTATAATATATTCCAAGTTTCTTTGTAG
>CACZST010000025.1 GCA_902783895.1 uncultured Erysipelotrichaceae bacterium | reverse complement strand
CTGGGCCGTGTCTCAGTCCCAGTGTGGCCGATCACCCTCTCAGGTCGGCTACGCATCGTTGCCTTGGTAGGCCATTACCCCACCAACAAGCTAATACGACGCAGGCTCATCTTTAAGCGATGCTTTAAAGGCACCTTTTAATAAAAAATGACGTATCGTTTAACATATCATCCGGCATTAGCAATCATTTCTAACTGTTATTCCAGACTTAAAGGTAGATTACCCACGTGTTACTCACCCTTGCGCCACTAAGTGGTAATCCAAATCTGAACTTGAGCAAGCTCTCCTCCATCAATGGGCCACTTCGTTCGACTTGCATGTCTTAGGCATGCCGCCAGCGTTCATCCTGAGCCAGGATCAAACTCTCAAATAAAATATATATTTAAAAATTAAATTCTGACTAATTTAAAGTGAATTGACATTTTGCTCAGTTTTCAAAGATCATTCAGTTGCAAATGCAACAAATTAAGTATATCAAACTTAGATGATTAAGTCAAGTGTTTTTTGAATTTTTTTGACTTTTTTCGACATCTAATTTTGAAACATGTTTTGTAAGTCCCTCTCACTAAACACTTTCTTTAGTATACAGGATATAACTCATTAAGTCAAGTGTTTTTTTGAATTTTTTTGACTTTTTTATTGAGTAATATCTGCAAAGTGTTTTGCTTGATTTCTCTCACGCAACATTCAATAATATACACGCATTTAATGGTTGTGTCAATACTTTTTTCAGAAAAATTTCATTTTTTGAAATTTACATGAAATTTAAGTTTTTCTCTCTCAAATGCACAAATAATATATCAAATAAATATACCCATGTCAACAACTTTTTTGAATTTTTTTGAATTCTTTATAATATATGAAAAAAGTAGTCAAAAATGACTATTTTTTCTTAAGTTCATCATATAATTTACCATACATCAAGTTATGTTCTAAATTAAACATTATATTATTTTTTTGATAACTTGTAATAAGTTCAGATAAAGCATTATTAACAACAATATCTAAATCAGCTGAATAATTCATCTTTTTCTTATGATATTTATACTCTTGTTTATCTAATATTTTAAAACTTCCATTAGGAAAAATTCTTAAATCTAAATCATAATCTATATATTTAATAGTCCTATCCTCTATTATAAATGGTGATGCAATATTACAGTAATATGTTACACCATCTTTTTTTAATTGAACAATAATGTTATACCACTCATCTTTAAAAAAATACATAACCGCTGGTTCTTTTGTTCTCCAAGTATTACCCTGTGCCTCAGTAACTAAAGTCTTCTCATTACCAAAAACAATATAATCATCTTTAACATCTAATACTATAGCCTCATCCCAGGATCTATGAACTTTACCATCGTGCTTATAACATTGAATTTGTAACTTATCACCTACTTTAAGCTTTTCCATTATCCCGCCTCCTTATCTAATTATAAACTTTTTTTAAGCAAAAGAAAAGGATATATATTATCCTAACTGTTCGAGTGCTTTCCTTATATATGGGTCATCATCAAAATTTATATTTTTATCACTTTCATCCATAATAATATCTGGAGTTATACCAACTCCATCAATAGAATTACCTTTTGAAGTTAACCATTCCTTAGTCGTTAATTTATACTGCTGACCATTTGGTAAAGTTTGAAGTTCTTGAACTGTACCTTTACCATAAGTTTTTATTCCTATAATAGTCGCGCCATATTGTTCTTTTAAAGCTGAAGCAACAACCTCAGATGCTGATGCACTGTTTTCATCAACTAAAATAACTATTTTGTATTTTGTATTCATCTTACCTTCTGAGTAAAAAGTTTCAATATTATTTTTATCCTTTATCTTATATATAGGATGAGAGGAATCTAAAAATAATGATAATATTTTTTCAGCAGTCACCAAATGACCACCTACATTTCCTCTTAAATCAATAATTAACCCTGATATATTATCCTTCTGTAATTTTGAAAGTTCATTCTTAAATTGTTCATATGTATTATTAGCAAATATTGAAACATCAATATAACCAACCTTATTATCTATTAATTTAGAAGTAACAGATTTCAAATTTATAAGTTTTGGTTTTAAAACAGCAGTATAATTTTTTCCATCACGCTCATATACAAGTTTTACCTTATTGTTTTCATTAATAATAGAAGCAAACTCCGCTGATGATTTTCCGCTCATACTTTTACCATTTAATTTAAGCAAAATATCACCAGATTTTAATCCCGCATCTTTAGCTGGACTATTATCCATAACCTTAGAAATAACTAAAGTTCCATCTTTTTCTATTACTTCAACACCAATTCCTTTATAACTTCCTTCAAGAGTTACATTAAAATTATTACTTTCATCGCCCATATAAGTAGAATTTTTATCCAAAGTTGACATCATACCAGCAAGCGCTCCAGATAAAAGTTTATCCTCATCAATATCACCATAATAATTATTAACTATATATTCATAATTTTCAATAAACTCCTCTAACCCACTATCCAGCCTTTCACCACTAGTTTTAGATAAGTTATAAGTTACCAAACTTCCTATTAAAATACCAATAATAGCCGTTAAAATAACCAAAATAACTACTTCACTAGTTTTAAAAGCTCTCTTATCAACACTTTTCTTAACATCAATATTTCCAAGTACTGAAGAAAGTTCTTTAAGTTTGTCATTTGTTTTTTTAATTTCCCTTTTCATCATATCACCCAAAGTCTATTTTTAGTATACCATAAACAAATAAAAACCAAACAAAAAAGATACCAAAGTATCTCTTATTTACACTACTCTAAATCACTAAGTTTAGAATATATTGCATCATAATCATCGTAAGTATCAACAATCTTATGATCTTCAATTTTAACTAAAGTAGTTCCTTTAACTTTAAAGTTACTAATTTCTGATGTATAGTCACTTTCATCTGATAAATATTTTTTATTAAATGAATCTGATAAATCAGCAATATATACTTTTGGTGCGTCATCATTTGCTTTAATAGATTGAAGTAAAGTATTATATTCATTTAAATGACTATCCTTAGCATCTTCTATTAAAACATAAAAATTACCATCAATATTAAGCATTGAACCAATCACAATATTATCATATTGAATCTTTACTGTATTTTCATTTTTATTTGCTGAAGATTTATTTGATTTTTGAGTAACTAAAACAGTTATACCATAAAAAACAATCATCACTGCTGTAACAATTAGAATAATTCTAATTAACTTTTTAAATTCATCATCCTCATTATTAGAAGCATAATGCATTTCTCTTCTTGCTTCCTTAATAGTTTTATCTTTTACTCTCTTTTCTTTAGCTTCTGAAACTTCTTTTTTTACTTTCTTAATGTCTTTTTTTAATTCTTTTTCTTCTTTTTTGACTTTGTTTTCTATTTTCTCAGAATTACTTTTTTTATTGGATTTCTTTTTTTCTTCCATTTCATATCACCTGTGCATAATTATAGCACATTTAGGGCAAAATTCAAACTATTTTCCAACAGGAATTACCGAAACCGAAGAGGCTACATTAACAAGTTCACTCTCACTCATATTATCAGCAACGACATAATACTCTATTCCATTACTAACCCATGAAACCATATTATCCGAAACAGCAGCAACTCCCATAGCCATTTGATAAGGATCACCATACATAGATACAGTAGCAGAATCATCACTCACACCCGCAGTTTGATATGCCAGCATAAATGGATTATCACCCTCAAAAGTCATTATAACTCTTTGACCATTATCCAAATTTATTGTCTGTTTATCTGCAAGCTTTGTATTTTCAGGAACATACATAGGATAAATATCAGAATCTAATTTACTAACATCTTCTATTATGGTATCATCTTTAGAAACTTTCATATTATTATCTAAAGTAAAATATTTATTATTAAATTTAGCTTTCATATCACATTTTTTAAATGTCATTTTGATTAAAACATCGTTATCTTTATTTAAAACTTCTACCTTACTAGGATTCATCTTTTTATCAAAATAAATTTTTTGATGAGTTAAATCACTATTATTAGGATAATTTACTGTAGTTGTGAAAATATAATTATTAGTAGTCTCTTTAAATTCCTTTTTATTATCATTTTGAATATCTGCAAGCAATGTTTGAAGTAAATAAACTTGAGAATTATTATATGGCCAATCACTTTGGAACTTAAAACTCTTATTTAAAGCCGGAGTTAAAACATAAACACCATCTTCATTTTTTAAAATAATTTGCTCATGATTATTTGTTTTATTTTTAAGTGAAACTCTAAACTTATCAGTTTTACTATATGAAACATCCACATCATATTTATATACATCATCATTATTTACAATCTCCATTTCACCAACTAATTGATAATTTGAAGTATTTTCTAATTTCTTTTCTAAATCTTTTTGTGCATCACCACTAGAATATTTTCCACATCCAGTAAATAATAAACACATGCTCAAAACTAAAAATAGTTTTTTCATACTATCACCATCTTTCTGGTTAATTATACCCAAATAATTAAAAAAATATGATGAATAATTTTAATTTTTTTGTTCAAAATAACAATTAGAAAAGAAAGGGTGAAAAATATGGAAACATTACAAAAAATATGCCTAGTTTTTACCATTATCGGTGCGATTAACTGGGGATTAGTTGGACTTTTTGACATAAATATTGTAAATAATATATTCGGTGTTAAAACAATGCTTACAAATCTTATTTATATATTAGTTGGTATTGCCGGATTAATCAATATTGGTTTACTTTTTAACCATATAGAAAAATAAATCTTCAAATTTGAAGATTTATTTTATTAAAGCATCAGTATCAGTATTAATCTTAGAATAACTATAAATAGTAAATATATTACTAATAGCATCAAATATAAGCATTGAACCAATAATCATAATAGTTACTTGAATAGCTCCAAAAGGATTCATAATAAGTACAAGTCCACAAACTAAAACAATAAACGCTACTACAAGCATACCCCACCAATTACTATATCCAAATTTCTTTAAATCAAATGCTGAAGATAACTTACTTACTGAATCAAAAATCAAGAATATACCTATTATTAAAGGAATGAATGAAGCAAATTTTTGAGGATTTAAAATTATATAAATTCCTAAAGCTCCAAAAATTACTGAAATAATAAGCGAAGCACTACTAAATGGAGTCTTTACCTCATCTTTAACATACATAACGATTCCAGCTATTCCAATAAATAGGAACATAATTCCAACAAAGTAACATATTAAATCACTAACTCGCGCTGGATATAAAAGCATTATTATTCCAATCAACAAACATAATATAGATATCATTATTAAAGTATTACGCATTCTTTTAAACATATAAACACCTTCCTATAAAATAATAATAGTCTTTTTTATACACAAAGTCAAATTAAAAAGTAACCGAAGTTACTTTTCAACGACTCTAATTTTTACCTTTTTAGTTTTTGAAACAAACTGAACTCTTGGATCATTTCCTTCAACCTTAACAGGAACTTCATATTCACCAGGTTTATACCCTTTAAGATCAACATATGCAACTACATCCTCACTAGTTAAACCATTTAAAACAGATTCAACTCCTTGAGCATTTACAGTTACTTTAATATCATCAGCACTAAGACCTTGAACGCTATATTTATCATCTAAATTTCTAACATCAATATTAACATTATCAATATTCTTATCTACAGAATCACCTAAAGAAACATTAACAGTTACATTTTTAACACTCATTGAATTAATACCACGAGGTTTAGTAAGTTCAAGTTTAAATTCTTTATCATTTTTTAAACCATTAACATCTACTTTCAAAGGAACATATTGTAATTTATCTAATGTACTTTGTTTTCCATACACAGTAACCTTTGACACATTAGTAGAAATTAAACTAATAGCTTTACCAAAGCCGACTTCACCTGATGGAACCACTTTAATTGGTACCTCTTTACTTGGAGAAGATACTTTAACATCCACTTTAATCTTTGAAGGTACAATCTCAACATCGAGTCCATTACCATCTTTATCATAAGCTTTCAAAGGAACATCTTTTAATGTAACCTTTCCCTCATCAGTTAAAGTTAAATCAGATACATTAACTAATGCCTTAACAGTAGCTACCTTATTTAAGTTATTAATAGCCTTAGGATCATCAGTACCCTTAACAACAACACTATCAACTTCAGGTGTTACACTATCTATAACAAGTTTTGGATCTAAACTATCTTGATTTAATAAATCAACTGTTAAAGTTTTAGATTCAGAAATCTTTGGATAAATATTAACAGTTGCTACAGATGGATTTACACTATAAGTAATAGACCCAACTGGCTGTGTATACTCAATATTTACCTTATGAACACCCGGTTTTAAACCAGTTAAATCAACTGTTACCTTTGAAGATGTTGATTGTTTAGCAATAAACAAATCAGATCTACTTCCCATTAAAGTAATATCAACTGTTTTAGGTAAACCTTCTACCACATAAGCCTCTGAATTATAAATAGCCTCAACCTTCTGATTTTTTAAAACTTCCGCTGTCTTATTATTAAACTGTGCTAATTGCTGATCAATAACAATGAAAATCAAAATTGCTAAAACAAGTGACACAAATAAAAGTGTATTTGATTTAGAAAGCCATCTTTCAATTGATTTATTTGAAATACCTAATTTATTTCCAATATTATAAACAAATCTAGTAATTGGCATAACTATTTTTTTATCTAAAAATTTACCAATTCTTTTAAAAATACTTTTCTTTTTATTCACTTTGAGCACCTCCTCTTGCTTCACTTAATATTTTTTGTGAAGGTGCTAAAGCTTCTAATAATCTAATTCTAAGCTCATCTAAAGATAAATTGTATATAAGCTCACCACCAATAGCAAGTGAAATTCTACCAGTTTCCTCAGAAACAATTAAAGATATACAATCTGTTTGCTCAGAAATACCTAAAGCAGCCCTATGTCTAGTTCCAAGTCTTTTGCTAATAGTCAAACTGTCACTAGTTGGAAATACTGCCCCAGCACACATTATTCTATCTCCTCTAATAATTACACCACCATCGTGAAGTGGATTATTAGTATAGAAAATAGAAGAAATTAATGGCCCTGAAACATCGGCATAAATCTTTTGAGCTTTATCAATATAATCTGCTAAACTATTATCTCTTTCAATAACTATTAACGCACCTATACGCATACGGCACATATAATCAACCGCATTAGTAATTTCATGAACAGTATTTTCAAGTTCATTCATTGATAAAGTTTTATGTTTACCAAGCAATTTTGTTCTCCCTAAATTTTCAAGTGTATCCCTAATCTCAGGTTGGAAAATAACAATAAGTGCCAGTGGCGCCCATTCAATTACATAATCAATTAAATAACCAATTGTCACTAAATCAAGCCAATCTGAAAGTATTTTTGTAACAACAATTATTAATATACCTTTAAAAAGCATAATCATTTTTACATTTTTTCTTAAATTTTTTAATATGATGTACAAAAGACCCCAAACTAAACAAATATCTATAACTTTTCGAAGTATTTGTACTATTGTATCAACTGTCATAATAGCCTCCTTCTACAGTATTTCAATTATACCATATTTTACAGTTTATGTTAAACAACTTGACACAAATAAAAAATAAAAAAGATGCTAAAGCATCATTTTTATTTCCAAATATCCATGTTATCACTTGGAGCTTGAACAGATTTATTTAAATCATCATTGTTTAAATCCGTAGACTGTAAACCATCGTCAAGTGTTTCAACTTTAACTTCTTCAAGTGTCTCAGGTAATTTATCCCAGCCTTCATCAATAAATGATGTAGGTGAAGCAGGTTCTAAAACCTCAGCAGTTAAATTTTCTTCTACCATACTTGGAGTATTTACAGATATAGGTTCACTAAAAATATCTGTCTCACTTTTATCCACACCTGGTACTTCTGGTGTAATAACAGCAGTTGGTTTTAAAGCATCACTCATAGATACCTCTGAAACATTTGTTACCTCAGGTGAAATAACTGCAGTTGGTTTTACAACATTTATATCATTAAATACAGGTGTATTTAATGGCTCATTTTCATCAATAATACTACCTTGTTCAACAGTCACAGGTTCCTCTACTAAAGGAGCCTCAGGGGTAGAAGCATTATTTACACTTTCATTATTTACCTCTTTTTTATTTTTCTTATTTTTCATAGCATCAATAATTAAAACTATAACAGCAATAATAGCTACAATAGCAGCAACTACGACCCAAAATACCCAACTAGTTAAAAAAGTCCCCATACATATTCCTCCTATCATTAATATAATCATATTAACATGAATTAAAATAAAATTCAAGTACAAGTAAAAATAAAAAGAAAGTATCAAACTTTCATAAATTATTTTTCTAAATAGTCAGCACCTTTAAATGGTTCTTCAGTAAGTAAATTATTATAATTTTGCTGCCTTAAAACTTCATATACCATAATTGCCACACAATTAGATAAATTTAAAGCCCTTACCTTATCCGTCATAGGAATCCTTAAACAAGTATCTAATCTATCCTTTAATATTTCCTTAGGAATCCCTGTACTTTCTTTTCCAAAAACTAAATATATATTTTCCTTACTATCACTATAATCAAATGAAGTATGTGGCTTTCTACCATATCTTGTTAAAAAATAAAATTTACCTTCATTTTTACTTAAAAAATCATCCCAATTTTCATATACAGTATAATCACAATCATCAATATAATTAGCTCCACTTCTCCTAACAACCTTCTCATCTAAACTAAATCCAAGAGGTTTTATTAAATGTAATTTCGTATTAGTTGCCACACAAGTCCTCATTATATTACCAGTATTTTGCGGAATTTCAGGTTCATAAAGTACAACATTAAGCATTATCTGAAAGACCCCACTTCTTTATAATTTTATTAATTGATTTTACACTATAATTATCAACATTATTAATAACAGAAGAAATTTTACCCTCCTCAAATAAATATAATGTGGCCATAGAATTATCTGAAATACTATTTTTAACTCTATCATTTTTAGCAAAATTATCTCTTAAACTATCATTTAAATTTTTAACATCAATTCCATCAGTATTTAAATATAAAACATTATTTTGACAATTACTTTTTGCTATTAATTTTTTAAATTCATTTTCAAAATCTTTTACCGAAGTATTTTGACCTGAAGATACATATAAAGCAAACTTACCACTTTCTAATGTATAATTACTAATTTCATCTTCCTTAATTTCTCTAACTACATCTTTAATAACCGAGTTTTGAGCATAATAATCTTTAGTTGTTATATACCAGCCTCTTAAATAAAAGACAAGTAATACAGTTAAAATAATTGTAACTGCTAATATAATATAATTCTTTCTTGGTATTTTTCGTTCCATATTTTTCCTCCTTACTACTATTTATAATATATATTTAATTTTATGCATTTTTTATCGAATTTATAAATCTTCTCCAGTATCAATATCCTCTAATTTAAATACAGGTAAAACAATACCACGATCATCACAAATTCTCTTAAACTTTTCTCTAAAAGATTCACATTCTTTTAATCTACTATCTGGATATATTCTTTTACTATCTTTAATCGCATTATAAACATCAATTATTCCAACCTCAGGTTTATTTTCAAATAAAGCATTTGAAAAAGAAGCTGAAAGTACTGAAAGAGCCACATCCGGGTACATAGCAGAAAGACCATATACACGTTTAAATTCACTAGTCGCATCAACAATCGATTCTACAAGTAAGGTAGCTATATAATGATTATTTATCATTTTAATACCAGTACTATGTTCTATTTTTGGAATAGTTCCCATTAAAATATCAATAGTAGCACTTCTAGAAGGTTCCAACACTTCAATCCTATCAAAACGTCTTAAAAACGCTCTATCTCTAACAATATATGTCTCATATTCCATTGTAGTTGTCGCACCTATTGCTTTAATATCACCACGGTCTAACGCTGGCTTTAAAATATTAGCCAAATCCATAGGTCCATCTTTTGAACCACCAATTAATGTATGAACCTCATCGATAAATAAAATAGTCTTAGGAGCCTTTTTAAGCTCATTAACAACCAAATTAATTATTGATTCCTGTCTACCATTAACATTAATCTTTCCAACCATTGAAGATGAATTTATTTTTAAAATCTTATAACCACTTAAAGCATTAGGAACCATATTTCTTTGTATCTTATAAGCAATTCCCTCAACAATCGCTGTTTTACCAATACCAGCTTTACCTATTAATAAAGCAGATTTATCTGGAGTAAGTAAAACAAGCATTGTTCTTTTAATTTCTTCTTCCCTATCAATTGCTGGATTTGTAACATAATGTTTAGCAGTCAAATCCTCACAGTAATTACAAAGCATCGGAAACTCATTTGGATCAAGTCTATCAATTTTAAATGTCATATTTGCCTGAATATTAGTGTTAATTCCCTGATTAAAATTTTGATTGACTCTTTGATTTAAATTTGGATTAAAAACTTGACCCTGTCCATTATTATTTTGCATATTAGGAACCTGAGTTGCTCTTACATTACTAACAGAAGTTCCTTGACCATTAGATAAATTTTGCTGTGGAAAATTAATTGGTGTTACCCTCGCTACATTTGCATTTTCATTATTCATAAGTCCCTCCTTATTTTATATATCCATTTTGTCTATACATATCTTCAGTCTTACTATATTTTGCATTTCCAACAATTCTATTATATTTATCCTCTTCTTCCCCATTTTTAACAAAAATAGTAGTTGGAGTACCAGAAATAGGATAATCATTAATAATCTCATTTTCCTGTGAATCAGTTAAATCATCCAAATCAATATATTTAACATCAACACCATATTTCTTAATAAACTTCTCCATAGTAGTTTTATAAGCTTCACATGCGGAGCAAGTTTCTCTTCCAATAACTAAAGGAAAACTAGATTTATCATCAATAAGTTTTTTATATTCATCATAACTTATCTTATCATATCCATTTTTTCCGCATCCAGTAAATAAAACTGTCATAACTAAAACACTAAGTATTAAAAATATTTTTTTCATACTACCACCAATAACATTATATACTAAATTTGTGTAAAAAAAAAGAAAATCATCTTATAAATAAAATTTTATTAAGTATTTAAAAAAAATAAAACTTGTATTGACAAATAAAGCAAAATATATAATAAATTAAAATATAAAAAGTAATTTAATTGATAAACACAGGTAACATTTTACCAAGATATATAAATAAAATGTAAACAATAAAAAAGACGTTATTTTTCAAGGAAAACGTCATTTTTTATAAACAATTAATTGATCATTTGTTAAATAAATTGTCCCATTTTGCATACCAATATCAGCAATACTTGCATTAAGTTTCTTTGAAACATCAGCTAATGTATCATCCTGACCAGTTACATAAAAAGTAACATTTTCCCTTGGTATTATAATCTGTTCATCAGGATAAATCAAATCATTTTTAGATATTCCATTTAATCTTAAAAGAGACGAAGGATCAACATTTAACCTTCGGGCAATTTCATAAATTGTATCACCTTTTTTAATCGTATACTCTGTAAAATATTTATTCTCATTCTTATTTGGAATAATTATATATTGTCCAGCTACTAAAGGCGCACTTACCATAAGCCCATTAAGACCCGCAAGTTCATTAACATTTATCCCAAGTAAACTTGCTAAAGCTCCTAAAGTATCACCACTTTTAACTTGATAAACTTTATACATAGAATCTTCACCTCAATATAATATATGAAAATAATAAAAAAAAGGAACTTAATCCTTTTCTGGTTTAAATACATCAACAATAATTCCCATACCAATTAATACTGTAAGAATTGTAACTAAAATATTAACACCAGGGATAAACTTAAGAATTGTTATAATCATCATTCCAAGTAAACCAATAACTAAAATATTAACATCTTTCTTAGAATATTTTTGCCAAATTTTATATCCAATTAAATATCCAACAAATATTGTTGATAAGTAAATAGCAATAACATAAAGCGCAAGTAAAATAAGTGAAAGTGAAGCACCGATTGCTAAACTAAAGCCTAATACACAAATAATAGGAACAAAAATTAAAGTGAGTAATCCTTTTGTTGTAAGTTCAAATCCTTTATCAAAATTAAACTTGTCATATTTCTTTTGCATCTTTGTAAATACCTTAGGACAAACTAAAGTTAATACAGCAAATACAACTAATAACATTAATAAAGACATTAAACCTTCAAAAAATACGTTAGTCCAACTATACCCTTCATCTAAACTTTCTGTTTTAACTAAACTACCAATAGTTGCTTTTTTACTTATTTCATTTTCGGCATCAGCTGGATATAATAATTCACCTTTAATCTTAACATCATCTGCAACAGTTACACTGCCAACTTCAAGTTTAACATTTCCATTAATTTCTGCACCATTTTGAATAACCACACTTGATGCATAAATACTAATATTACGGTTAATCTTACCAGCAATAACAACTTCATTACCAGCGATAACTGTATCTCTTTCAATAATTGCATCCTTATTGATTTTAATGGTATCTCCTGCTAAAAAAGCATCATTATTAACCTTTCCATTAATTGTAACCTCTCTACCGGCTAAAGCTGCATAATCACTTTGACCATCTAAAGTAACATCATCTCCGGCACCAAAAGCAATACCAGCGACCTTACTTTTAATTACCACATTATCTCCCGCTAAAGCTGAAGAACCATTAACATTACCATTAAGTTCAACATTATCTGAAGCTGAACTATAAAAATGGTCAATTGTTTTAGCTTCAGCATTTGGAACTAAACATAAAATCGATAACATTAAAACTGCAAAACATTTTTTCATACATATACCTCCTAAAGATATTCTATCATATTTAATATGTCATTTCCACATATTTTTTTGGAACATCAAATAATTTATCAGATACTTTTTTCTTATAATTAATATACTTTAAAGTAATAGTCTTAGTAGGCTGTTTGCATTTAATATACACAAGATTCTTACCTTTAAAAAAATAAGTTGTTTCAATATTACCATAATCATATTTCTCATACTCAAGAGACTGATTAAATATTCTCTCCTTTCCTTTAATATAACCAAGTGTTTTAAACTCCTCCATATTTCTAGGTAAAATACCAAAACTATTATCCATAATATTTTTTTCTGATACCTCCGAATAACTTTTCAATTTAAAGTCAACCGTATATTTAAATCCATCCTTTTGAATAATAGCTATATCATTGTCACCACTAATACTATAATAATATTTATTATTATCCCTTGCCATTATTATTTTTGCTTTATCATTAGCCGAAATATTACGATCATAAAATTCAAAATAATATTTATCAGGACTATATTTATCCTTTAAAAATAAATAGGCCTTTGAATCACCATTAGATTTTTCCACAGTAATAGGTTTACTCGAGCATCCAGTAAACAGCATAATAATCATAAATATATAAATAATCTTTTTCATAAACACCTCCACTGTTATAAGAAAATTATACATTTTTTATATTTTTGATGCAAACTACTTTTTACCCCATATTAAACTTTAAAAATACCAGAAAAGGGATTTTTCTTCTAAGACAAATCATATCTTTTGATAATAATTTTTCCTACAAAATATATAAAATACCGCTTTGACATTACTCTTTTTATCATCTAAGATACTAAAAAGAAAGAAGGAAAATTATGAAAATAATAACATTAATAAGCGCGTTTTTGTCATTTCTAACAAATCAAAATACATATGTCACAAATGATATTTCTATAAACCTTAAAGAAAATAATTTATATAAAGATGAAAATTATATATACAAGGGTAAAAACCCCAATAATTATATTATCTTTAATAATGAAATATATAGAATAATATCATTTGAAAAAGATGGAAAAATAAAGATAATTAAAAATGATTCTATCGGAAATTTTCCATTTGATATAGAAAATTCTAATAACTGGGAAAAAAGTTCCTTAAACAATTATTTAAATAACATTTATTATTACAAAATTAATCAAAAAAGTCGGAATCTCATTCAAAAACATAAATGGGAAGAAACAAATAATTTATATTATATTGGATTAATTAGTATCTCTGATTATATAAAGTCAAATAATAATAGTTTATGCCAAACAATTTATAGTAACTGGGAAAACTTTAACAAATGTAAAGAAGACAATTATTTAAATAGTCTAAATTTTAACAATAAAAATAATTATGCATGGACTATATCAAAAGATGTAAATAATATTTATCACTTTGGAAATATGTATTTTGGTGATAGCATGCCATCATATAATGATTTTGCTGTTTTTCCCGTCCTATATTTAAAAGGAAATATTTCTTTAAAAGGAAAAGGAACAATAGAAACACCTTATCAAATTATTTAATATTTTAAAAAGTATGATATAATTATTAAGGTTAGGAGGAACATATGCAGTTAGTTGATTTTATTTTGCATTGTAATGAATATATTGGAACATTCATTCAAAACTATGGAAACTTTGTTTATGCAATACTTTTCTTAATCATTTTTTGCGAAACAGGATTAGTATTTTTACCATTTTTACCAGGTGATTCTTTAATATTTGCCGCAGGAGCATTCGCTGCTATCGGCCAAATGAATTTCTGGTTCCTATTAATACTTATTATTCTTGCCGCAATATTAGGTGATACATTAAACTACGAAATAGGAAAACATTTTGGTAAAAAAATACTAAATAACAAAAAATTCACTATTATTAAAGAAGAAAATTTAAACAAAGCTGAAGATTTAATCAAAAAATATGGTGGAGCTGCTGTCTTTATAGCAAGATTTATGCCTATCGTAAGAACAATCGTCCCATTTGTTGTTGGTATGGGAAATCTTCATTATCCAAAATTTATAAAATTTAATGCTATCGGTGGAGTTATTTGGGTAACCCTATTCTTAACAATTGGATATCTATTCGGTAATATTCCAGCTGTAAAATCCCATTTCACCTTAATTATTCTAGCAATTATATTCTTATCATTAATTCCAATAATAATTGCTGCTATTAAAACTAAATTAGATAAAAATAAAAATACATCAAAATAAATCGATGTATTTTTTATGTTTTTATCTCTTATTTAACCCTTTAATTTTTGGTTTAATAATTTCAAATGCTGAAAAAGGACTATCCTCATCATATTTCTCAGCATATTCATCATATATAGTATACTCCTCAGCAATGCGAATTAATTTTTCATTATTTTGTAATTCCTTACTAGCATATCTTAAAGCATTACCATTTCTTGAAACAGCCATCAACATAAAGTCATAGTCATCCCTAAGTCTTTGACTAACAAAAGTCAACATTGAAATACCATCATGTAAATATGCTAAATACATTACTTCAAAATCATCAAGAAACATAGAATCCATATAATTTTCAACACAAAATATTCCGTCATTTTCTGCTAGATTTAAAGCTATATCCCTATCCTCTGAGAAATACTTTTCTACAGGTGCACCCTCAATATAACCACTTTTAATATTCTTTATGATTCTTTTTTTCATTTTTTCGTAATCTACCATAATACCACCCTTTCCAATATATAGAATAACACGAAAGCAAAAAAAGTCAATATATAATAAAAGAAATTAAGACTCTACCCTTAATTTCTTATTTAAAATAGTTTTATAAATTATAAATAATAAAATACTTAAAATAATAAACGCAAAACCAATAATTAATACAGGTTTAAATAAATAATCCGTAAAAGTAGTTGTTATTAAAGATATATCTGCAGAATTTGGAACCATTAAAATTAAATCAGGTAAAATAATTGCTAAAACACTTAAAGCAATTCCACAAATTCCGAAAACCATCCCAAAATCAAATAACCACTTAAATTGTTTTCTACCTAAAATAATAATTAATAAAATCAGTAATACATCAATAATAACTAGTCCAACTTTAACAGTATTACTAAATAAAAACTGAACTACTTCTACTTGAAATTTATACCCACTGGCAATATCAGAAGAACTTGGTAAATTACGAACAACAATCGGTATAAATTCTTTTGAACCTTCTAAAATTTTCTTTTTCTGATTATCAGTAACAGAAATTCCACTCTGTTTTATCCAATCATCAATATTATTTTCTGCAACATTATATAAATCATCTTTAGTAAGTATTGGTGTTTTCTTACCATTAATCACATAATCAGTTACATTACCAGCCGCATACCCTAAAGCCTCTTTCATCGCATCAGAATCAATAACAGTATCCACAAGTTTACTATCAATACCGTATTCTTCTGCCGTCGCATAAACATCATTTATAACAGCTGTCATTGAACTTTGATTACCAACTTTACCACTATTTTTAATCTTTTTAACTTCAGTAAGTAAATCAGATTTTTTCAAAGTCTTCTCCATATTATCTGTTCTTGAAAAAGAACTTATATTAAAGATAAAAATCGTTAAAATTAAACTAAATATAAGGAAAATACTTAAAACAGATCGAAAAATCTTCACAACATATCCCTCCTTAAATCTTATTTAAAGTATAACAAATTACCCATACCTAGTCAAACCTATGATATAATATTAATTAGGTGATTTTTTATGAAAAACGTTGTAATTATTGGTGGTGGTGCGGCCGGATTAATTGCCGCAATTTATGCCTCAAAAAAAAATAAAGTAACTATAATCGAAAGAAATAACTGTCTTGGAAAAAAAATTTTAATAACTGGTAATGGAAGATGCAATTACTATAATGAAAACCAAAATATTTCTAAATACCATTCAGAAAATGAAGAGTTCATTAAAAATATTATAAACAAAAATACAAATGAAGAAATATTAACTTTCTTTAAAAGTTTAGGTATTATACCTAAAATAAAAAATGGATATTATTACCCATATTCCGAAAGTGCCTTAAGTATTAAAGATGCATTACTTTCCGAGCTAAAAAACGTAAACATTAAAACAAATACATTAGTAACCGAAATAATAAAAAAAGACAAATTTATCATAAATCCCAAAACAGATAATATAAAAGCCGATATTGTTATTATCACAACCGGTTCAAAAGCATGTCCTAAAACAGGTTCTGATGGTATTGGATATGAAATTGCTAAAAATTTTGGCCATCATATAATTAAACCATTACCAGCTTTAGTTCAACTAATTGGAAATAAACCATACTTTAAGAAATGGACAGGAATAAGAGTTGATTCTATAGTTAAACTTTATGAAAATGACAAATTTGTAAAAGAAGAAGAAGGACAACTGCAATTAACTGATTATGGATTAAGTGGAATATGTATATTTAATTTAAGCCAATATGTCGCAAAAGGATTATCTAAAAATAAAAAAGAAGATATTATAATTAATTTCATGCCTTGGCTTAAAGAAGATAAAATGACCTGGTTTGAAAATCAAATAAAGCTTTTAAAAAACAAAAAAATATCCGAATTATTAGAAGGATTTCTAAATTACAAATTAGTAAACGTATTACTTGAAATTGCTAAAATAAAACCAAATATACTATGTAAATCATTAAATAATAAAGAAAAGGAAAATTTAATAAATACTCTAACTAAGTTAAAAATAAATATTACAAACACAAAAACATTTAATGAAGCCCAAGTATGCAGTGGTGGAGTGCCATTAAATGAAATAAATACAGAAACCATGGAATCATTAAAAATAAAAGACTTATATTTTGCTGGTGAAATATTAGATGTTAATGGAGACTGTGGTGGTTATAATCTTACATTCGCCTGGACAACAGGAATGATAGCGGGTTTAACGAAAGGAAATAATAATGATTAGAATAAAACAAATAAAACTGCCTGTAGACAGTAATTCAAAAGAAAATTTAATTAAAAAAACAGCTCAAAAATTAAAAATAAAAGAAAATAAAATCGAAAAATTAATAATAAGCAAATTATCATTAGACGCTAGAAAAACACCAACATATGTATATGAAGTAGATGTTAAGCTTGAAAATGAAAAAAAATATTTAAAAAACAGTGACATAACCACTACACCAGATGAAACATATAAATTTGAAATTCTAGGTCAAAATAAATTAAATAAAAAACCAATCATTATAGGATCAGGTCCGGCTGGATTATTCGCCGCATATATATTAGCGGAAAATGGTTATAATCCAATTATCATCGAAAGAGGAAAATCAGTTGAAGAAAGAATTAAAGATGTAGAAAACTTTTGGAAAACAGGAAAATTAAATCCAAATTCTAATGTTCAATTCGGTGAAGGAGGTGCTGGAACTTTCTCAGATGGCAAACTTAATACCCAAAACAAAGATAAATTTTTTAGAAACAAAAAAGTACTAGAAACATTTATTAAAAATGGTGCCCCACAAAGTATCCTTTATTTACATAACCCGCATATAGGAACCAATCTTTTAACTAAAGTTATTAAAAATATGCGTGAAGAAATAATTAAAATGGGTGGCCAAATTTACTATAATACCCTATTTAATGACTTCAAAACAAATGAAGGTAAGCTTACCCAAATAAAATTAAATGATGAATGGATAGACTGTGAAACTTTAATTTTAGCAACCGGTCATAGTAGCCGTGACACCTTTGAAATGTTATATGAAAAAGGACTTAATATGACATCTAAACCATTCGCAGTAGGTATAAGAATTCAGCATCCACAAACATTAATCAATTTAAACCAATATAAGACACTAAGAATGGATTTACCACCTGCTAGTTATAAATTAACCTATCAAACAAAAGAAAAAAGAGGTGTGTACTCTTTCTGTATGTGTCCTGGAGGATATGTCGTTAATTCTTCATCCGAAGAAGGACATCTTTGTATCAACGGTATGAGTAATCAAAGTCGTGATAGTGAAAACGCCAATAGCGCAATAATTGTAACAATAAACCAAAATGATTTTGGAAACCATCCATTAGATGGAATAAAGTTTCAAAGAAACTTAGAAAAATTAGCCTATCAAAAAGGAAATGGGAAAATACCAGTTCAATTATTTAAAGATTTTAAAGAAAATAAAATATCCACATCTTTTAAAAGTATAAATCCTGTTTTTAAAGGTGAATATAATTTTGTAAACATAAATGAAATCTTACCAAACTATATTACAAACTCATTAAAAGAAGGAATAAATTATTTTGATGCAAAAATTAAAGGATTCGCAAATGATGACGCCATTATTGCCGCCGTTGAAAGTAGAACATCATCACCTATAAAAATACCACGAGATGATAATTTCATTTCAAATATTGATGGAATTTATCCATGTGGTGAAGGTGCTGGATACGCCGGAGGAATAATGACTTCAGCCATAGATGGAATAAAGGTTGCTGAAGCTATTGCGAAACATTATCATCCTTAAACAAACTTACATAATTAACCTTAAAGATATTATCATAAAATATCTTTTTTTTGCGTAATATTGTTATTACATTACTTAAATAAAATATAAGTATTAAAATAACCATTCCACCATCTAATAAAATAATTTCAAAAGTTTTCAAATTTAAATAATCATTTAAAAACAAAACAAGTTCCATAAAAAGATATGGTAAAACAAAATAATATAAAGGTAAAAATATACATCTTAATATTGTCCCACTATATTTATTTTTGTATACAAGCCTTACCTTTAAAAATCCACTACCAATAGTTTTACCATTATTAATAATTGGAATTAAAGCAAAATATACAAAATACCAAAGTAAAAATGAATTATCAATCATACTCATAAACATATAAAATATTAAAAATATAAACATATCTAAGAAAAATACAGTTAACCTTTTAAAGCCAGACACTTCTCTCCCATTTTCTACTGCCTTTAAATCTATCTCTTCCCTACTTGGCAAATATTTTATAAATAAACCAGATATACAATATCCAAGCAATCCACCAAACATATTTATAATTAAATCATCAACATCAAATAACCTATAGGCATAAGGATAAATAAAATAAAGCCCACTTGCCTGCGTAAGCTCAAAGAAAAGTGAAAGTAAAAAACTACAAAAAACTGTCTTCTTAAAACTACATTTAAAATAATATCTCAAATATATACCAAAAGGCACAAACATTAAAATATTAAATACTACCGTATAAATACAAGGTTCAAAAAGCACCTTTAAATAAGTACTTGGGTCGGTTAAAACAAATGAACTTTCCTTCACAATATCAGAAATAAAACTAAATGGAACTAGATTATATCCAATTGATTTAGTAACATCTTTAATATTTGGAAGTGGAAGTATTACTAAAAAATATATAATAAGTAAATACAAAATAAAAGAATAAATAATTAAACTTCTCATTTTACTAATTGACCCATATTTATGATATTGATTCAAAATAAATGGGAATGTAAAAAAGAAAGCTAAAATTGGAAAAATAAATATTGCAGTTTTAAATGCATCAATATACCCCATACAAATCACCTACAATGATTTTAATATATTAATATGTAATTGTCATGTTTTTTTTCCTTACAATATTGTAACAAGTAAAATTTACATAAATAAACCTTTATGTTATACTTATGGTGAAAGTAGGTGAACTAATGCAAAACATAATAATTGACATCATGAATCATTTTGGCTATTTCGGTATTTTCCTATTAATAGCTGTGGAAAACATTTTTCCACCTATCCCATCGGAAGTAATATTACTATTTGGTGGATTTATGACGACATATACTAAATTAAGTATTGTAGGTGTTGTTATTGCCGCAACCCTTGGTTCAGTTGCAGGAGCCATTGTTTTATATTACATTGGAAAAATATTAAATAAAGATAGACTTAAAAAAATAGTACGTGGAAAAATAGGAAAAATACTTAGATTAAAAGAAACCGACATAGATAAAGCTGATGCATGGTTTGATACTAAAGGTCAAAAAACTGTATTTTTCTGTAGATTTATCCCAATTGTTAGAAGTTTAATTTCCATTCCTGCCGGAATGAGTGAAATGAACCTTAAAAAATTTCTAATATATACTACTCTAGGTTCCGCTATATGGAACGTAGTTCTAACTATAGCTGGTAGTATCGCAAGTAAAAACTGGGAAAAAGTCCTTGGATTTTTCGACCAATACTCTCACATAGTCATGGGACTTTTAATTATAATATTTGTAATATTTATAATTACCTTTTATAAAAAGAAAAGAAAACAGGAGGTTTAATATGTGTGGAATAGTTGGATACATTGGTAAAAACAATGTAAAAGACGTTTTAATAAACGGATTAAAATCACTAGAATATAGGGGGTATGATTCATCAGGTATTGCTTTAAGTGATGGAAAAAACATTCAAATAATAAAAAGTATCGGAAGAATTAAAAACTTAGAAGACAAAATTAATAATGAAAAATTAATTAACGCTTATAAAGGCATAGCTCATACGAGATGGGCAACCCATGGTGGTGCAAATGAAATAAATGCTCACCCTCATAAAGTTGGAAAAATAACCCTTGTTCACAATGGAATAATAGAAAATATGGATTATTTAAAAACAAAATTAGAAAAACAAGGTTATAAATTCAAAAGTCAAACGGACTCAGAAATTATTGCTGCCCTAATCGATAGTCACTTATCAGATAATACCCTTAAAGCAATTAATGAAGCTACAAAAGAAATAATTGGAAGTTATGCCTTAGGAATAATTAGTGAACTAGACAAAGATTGCTTATATGCCACAAGAAAAGATTCACCTTTATTATTAGGTAAAGGAAATGAAGAAAATTTCTTTGCAAGTGATATCACTGCAATAAACAAATATACAAATAAATTTATATTGTTAGACGAAAAAGAAATTGCAGTTTTAACAGAAAAAGATATAAAAATATACAATGATAACCTAAAAGAAATCACACAAAATATTCAAAAAATAAGCATAGATAAAAACTCAAATAGCAAATTAGGATATGACCATTATATGCTTAAAGAAATAATGGAAGAACCTATCGTTCTTGAAAAAACATTAAAATCATATTTAGAAAATATAGATAAATTACCAGACCTTTCTAAATATAAACAAATTCACATAGTAGCCTGTGGTTCAGCATTATATGCAGGTATGATTGGTAAATTCCTATTTGAAAAATATGCAAATATTTCATGTACATGTGAAGTAGCAAGTGAATATAGATATAAAAAAAATATATATGACCAAAAAACACTAGTTATCCTAATTTCTCAATCAGGAGAAACAGCAGACACAATTGCCGCAATGAGACAAGCAAAAAAAGAAAATATTGATACACTAGCCATTGTTAACGTTAAAACATCAACAATTGCAAGAGAAGCAGATATCAAATTATTCATTGAAGCAGGACCAGAAATTGCCGTCGCAACAACTAAAGCTTATATTCTTCAAGTCGCAATGATTTCTCTTCTAGCCTTCAAATTAGCTAAACCTAAATTAAAAGATCCTAAAAAAATAATTGATGAATTTAGTAAAACTCCAAAAATAATAAAAAATATCTTAGATAAAAAAGAAACATATTTAAATATTGCTAAACAAATTTATCAAAATGAAAATTTGTTCTTTATTGGAAGAGGCTTAGATTACGCAATAAGTTTAGAAGGAAGTTTAAAATTAAAAGAAATATCTTACATACACTCTGAAGCATACCAAGCCGGTGAATTAAAACATGGTACCATATCACTAGTACATGAAGGAATGCCAATCATCGCTATAATTACTGATGATAATCTAAAAGATAAAACAATCGCAAACCTAAGAGAAGTGGAAGCAAGAGGTGCAAAAACATTCGTTATATGCAAAGACAACTTAAAAGAAAAAGAAACTGACATAACAGTTCCAAACACATCAGACTTCACTATCAGCTTAGAAATAGTTCCAGTACTTCAGCTTATTGCATATGAAGTTGCTAAATTAAGAAATTGTGATATAGATAAACCAAAAAATTTAGCTAAATCCGTAACTGTCGAATAATAACCCAAACGGGTTATTATTTTTATAAAAAAAGTAGAATAATTTCTACTTAAAAAACTCATCAAATTGTTTTTCTTCATCATCAAGTATTTCTTTACTAAGTTTTTCTCTCGGATCTTTTTGTTTTGAAGAAATACCAGTAATTAATTTTATTGGTTTGCCATCTTTAACATAAACAAAGTTAGGTGCATAAATTCTTTTTTCATTGGTTTTAACATTTTCTAATTTGTAATCATCCAAAACAGGAGCTAAAAGCTTAAGTAACTTATAATACTCCTTACTTCCCTTTTTACTAACTACAGCCTTACCATTTTCCTCTTTTAATTCATCCCTAATATTTAATACATTAACATAATATATTGTCTTAATACCCTTTTCTTTTGAAACTTCAATTGATTTTTCAATCACACTACGGCACCAAGGACAAGTTGGAAAACCAAAATAAACATAAAATGTTTTTTTACTGTTTATCATATTAATAAGCTCTAACGCGGAAATCTCTTTATAAGGATTATCACTATTAATAGTAATAGTTCTATTTATTTTACCAGATTCATTTTTTTTACCATTTAAACTTTCATAATCACTTTTAAAAGAATTACTTCCGCACCCTGTCAATAAAATTGTTAATAAAGAAATTGTAAATATTTTTTTAAACATAAAATCACCTCCAAATTTATCATACATAAATTATATAAATAAAACAATAAATTAAAGGTTGAATTTACTAAACTGTCAGTTGAACCTTATATAATATCTTTTTCTTTAACTGGATTTAAAGAAATATGTAATATTGAAATAATAAACATAAGTATACCGGCAATAACAAAAATTGTAGAAATACTACCACCATATAAATTACTTATTAAATTAATAATATATGGAGAAGCAAATGCACCTAAATGCGCACACCCATTAAAAATAGCTAAAGCAAGTGCACTTTTTGAAACATCTATCATATTAGAAACAAAAGTCATACCTGCTGGATTTCTAGTAGCATAAGCAAAACCTAAAAATAAAGTTCCCACAAATATTGGAAGAATATCAGTTGACATACCAATCATCATAAAACTAGTAGCAGCCATTAAACAAGTAAAAAATAATGTTTGATTCTTAAAATATTTAACAATCTTATTTAATGAAAGACCCGCAATAATCCCAATAAGCATATAACATGTTGTCACAAGGCCACTAATATTACTACTAAAACCAAGACTATCAATTAAAAGAGAAATACTTGTATTAAAAACATTAGCAGCTACATAAAATAAAAATGTTATAAAACCTAATATATATACCCTTTTTGATAATTTACACTTACTATTTTCCCTATTTTTTTCGAGCTTATCATTTGGTAATTTTAAAAGCATAATAATAACTATAATTCCAATTAAAAAAGATAAATAAGAAAATCTCCAGTTATAACTTGAAATAAAACCACTAAGTAGCGAAAACAAGGCACCACCCAAACACATAAATAAAGACTGATATCCCATAACCTTTACCTTACTCTTACCTTTAAAATAAAAAGATATCATAGTTGAGCTAACTACATTAACTACCCCAATCCCGAGTCCAATTAAAATACTCGATAAATATAAGAAAAAAATCGACTCATTAACTATAGGTAAAATAGCCCCCATAATTATTAATATCATCCCCATTATACTAACATTTTTCATACTAAAATGAAGACATAAACTATTGCAGCTAAACATTGTTATAACCGAAAAAAGTGGTATTAAAGTAACAACAAGCTGTATATTATCAAGAGAAACATCTGGGTAAGATGCATAAATATTTGAAACAATTGGTGTAATTGCTATATAAGAAAGTACAAATAAACTCAAAATCATTATTGGCCAAAATATATTTTTTTTATTTTCCATACTCAAAATATCTCTCCTTACTATAATATAAATATAACATCTTTAACAAAAACAAACAATAATATAAATAATTATTTATTAAAAAAAGCCCAAAGGCTTTTAACTATTTAACGTACTATCAGTATCATTTGTATCTTTATTATCTTTATTATCTAAATTTGTATCATCTTTTGTGTTACCTTGAGTATTTTCATCTTTTGAAGGAGTTTCATCCTTTTTCTGATCACTATCCTTTTTAGAAACTGTTAAAGTAACTAAATCAGTATTTAAAATCTTTTTACCACCAGCAATACTTTGTTTTAAAATAATACCATCTTTATCACTAGTCTCATATATAATTTTATATTTAACATGATTTTCATTCATAAGTGAAAGACCTTCAGATAAACTCATTCCTTCAACCTTTGGTACAGTAACATGATTATCTAAAACACCAACAGTTAACTTAATAACCGTTCTTTCAGAAACCTTACTACCACTTTTCTTACTTTGTTTTAAAACAATACCAACTTCATCTTTAGAAGTAACAGGAGTTTCAACTTTTAAAACATTTAAACTCGCATCTTTAAGTGTCCTAGATGCATCATCATAATCATACCCCACAACCGAAGGCACTTCAATATTATTAGTATTATATATATAATATCCCATATATCCGCAAACACCTAATAAACCTATACATAAAACAATAAAGAAAAACATCATTATTTTCTGGAAGAAACTCATTCTTCTTTCAGGTTTACTCTTTTCATATTTAACTTTTGTTTTATTTTTAGAGCCTACCCTTTTAACCTTTGTTCTTCCACCTTTAGTTTTCACTTTTGTTTTAGTATTAGTCGGTTGTTTTCTATTTTCATCTATTTCAATAAATCTAAATCCACATATTTTACAAAAAATCGCATCTTCTTCATTCTCATTACCACATTCTGGACAATATTTCATTTAACCATCCCTTTCATCATAAATATTATACATCATTTATAATTTTTTATAAAGTTCAAATAAAAATGTGTTATTATATAATAGGAGGATGATAAAAATGAATAAAATCATTATAATTGGATGCGGTAATGTTGGACTTGCTTATGCATATTCTTTAATAAGTCAAAAATTTAATGTCAAAGAAATTATATTAATTGACCCAAGAGATGAAAAAACAAAAGGTGAAGCAATGGACCTAAACCATGCAAGTGTCATTAATGAAAGCTTTATAAATTTTAAATATGGAACATACAAAGATTGTGAAAACGCTGATTTAATATGTATAACCGCTGGTAATGATGTACATGTAAATGACCGTGATAAATCTTTGGATAATAATTTAATAATTTTAAAAGAAATTATTAAAAATATTAAAAAAACAAGTTTTAAAGGATTTTACTTAATAGCCACAAATCCTGTTGACATCATTACATATTATACTCAAAAACTTACAAATCAAGACCCAAATAAAGTAATAGGAACTGGAACATTATTAGATACAGCTAGATATAAATTTATAACCGCACAAAAATTAAATATAAATCCAGATGATGTTAAAGGATTTTTTATCGGTCAGCATGGTAAAACAGGTTTTATCACATGGAGTAAAAACGAAAATAATATAGATGAAAATGATAAAAAATTAATTGAAAGCAAAGTTATTAGTGCTGCATTTGATATAATTAAAAGAAAACAAAACACTTCATATGGAATTGGAACTTCACTAGCTTTTATCACAAAAGCCCTAACAAGAGAAAGTGCAACTTTGATACCAATATCATGTTTTGATGAAAAAGAAAACATATATTATAGTTATCCTGCATATATAAATAAAAATGGAGTAATCGGACACAAGAACTTAAACCTAAATGAAAATGAAAATGAAAAACTTTTAAAATCAATTAATAAAATCAAAAAATTAATTGAAGATGAAAATAAATAATTGAACAAAAGTAAATATTATGTTATAATTTACTTGTTCTTTGTTAGGAGTGTAGTTCAGTTGGTAGAACGTCGGTCTCCAAAACCGAATGTCGTGGGTTCAAATCCTGCCACTCCTGCCATTATGCATTCACTTTCGAGCTTATATTAAAAAGTATCGAAATTAACATATATTTTATAAAAAAATCCATTTGTCGAAAAGCAATGGATTTTTTATGCTACAAATTAATCTATTAATCACATTAATGGAAATCAAACTGTTGAAACTAATTGCAAAGAAAATCAAATTATTAAAATTAATGAATTAACGAATTCAATAAAAAATTCATACAGAGCACTCCATTTTTTTAAATATAATCATTAAATATTTTCCTTATATAAGTATTATTAATCCAAAAGCAATGTTTTGTATATTCTGTTGCTCCTGTTAACTTATCTGGAACCGGCAATTTACAAACATCATTCGCATTCAATCCATGTGGTCTAACATGACATACTTCATTTTCCTTCATACCAACGAAATTGGTTTTTCTAATACCATTTTGTATTGATTTAACAATATTCCCAGTTTTAATTGTATTATAAGTTTTCTTCCACATTTCCATTACTGATGTTTCAATATCTATTTCTGGCATATTCCATAATTTGATTCCTTTAAATACATATTCGTTATTTTCTTTTTTAAACACAAAGAACATATATTTTGTAGTTTCTAATTCTTCTTTTAAATCACAAGTTTCCCATGATTGATTAACAATATCTGTATATTTAAAATAAGGAAATGATATAGATTCTTTAATTCTTCCGTTTTCTTCAATTCTTATTGTCTTAGGTATAATTTTTGCTTTTTGAAATTCATCTGTTTCAGATAGTTTACTTTTAACATTAAACATACGACTTATTAACATATTATTTATATTTTTAGCATTTGACTCTAATCCAAATTCCTTCATCAATTCATCTCGAGTTTTACCCTTATATTTTTCTATAACACTATTAACATAATCATTAAATGTTTTGTTTTTTTCTTTAAGTATCTTTTCAACATTTGAATAATCTCCAATATATTTTCTAACAAGTTGTGTCATATATGATGTTTTAAAACAAAATGCCCTTTGCATTGCTGGAATATCATTAAATGGTTGTTGTCTTGTTGATGATGAATTAGCACCTTTTGAACACGCTCCAAGATACATTGTATCTCCTTCAGAAATTTCATGAGCCTTTCCCTCTTTAATTTTATTTATAATATAGTTCCAATCTTGCTCAATTTGTTTTAAATCTTCATTGTTTTCTAATTCAAATAATTTTTCATGTGTAATTATTAAGTCTCTTTTATTTTTATTTTCTTCCCATAAATACCACAATAATTGTATTTTATTATTTTTATACCAAAAGTGACTACTTCTAAATTCATTTTTATACTCAGACATATAATCAATTATATTTAGAACTAATCTTTCTTTTGCTGATAGTTTATTTCCTTTAATATTTTTATATGGCGTTACTTTTAATTCAATACCTGCATTAAAAAAATCAGGTTCTGAATCACTATTATTTTCCATACCAAATAAATACTTTTCAATTAGTTGTCCTAAACCACCTTTATTTGTTTCTTTATCCTCAATAGTAACAACCTCTTCGTTTAAAATATCATTTAATGTTTTACCTATTGCTGATTTAGATATAAGTTCTATTTCTTGTCTGTTATATTGTCTTCCATTTTTCATAAAAAAACTCCTTTCGATCTTGTTTTTAGCAAAAAAATAATATAAAATATTATTATGGAATGTTAATATTTTCAAAAATTTTTAATATAATTATTTCTTATAAGGTTGATCTTTTAGACTAACTATATTATAATATAATAGGCAGGTTTAAACAATAAACAGGAGGTAAAAAATGAAAAAGACATGTGTTGAATTATTCGCTGGTGTTGGTGGATTTAGATGTGGATTAAATAAAGTAAGTTTTGATAATGAGGAAGTAGTAGAAAATGGTAATTGGAAATTTTTATGGGCTAATCAATGGGAACCATCTACTAAAACTCAAGATGCTTATGACTGTTATGGAAAAAGATTTGGATTTGATAATGTAAGTAATGTGGATATCTTTGAAGTTGATAAACATGATATTCCAGACCATACTTTATTAGTTGGTGGATTTCCTTGCCAAGATTATTCAGTAGCACAAACACTTTCAAATAGTAAAGGTATTGAAGGAAAAAAAGGTGTTTTATGGTGGGCCATTGAAGAAACATTAGAAATTAAACAACCACCATTTGTATTATTAGAAAATGTTGATAGACTATTATTATCCCCTGCCAAACAAAGAGGTAGAGATTTCGGAATGATATTAAGAAGTTTTTATGATAATGGTTATGATGTTCAATGGAGAGTAATTAATGCTGGTGAATATGGTCTTCCACAAAAAAGAAGAAGAACTTATATTTTTGCTTATCATAAATCAACTAACTATTATAAACAAATGCAAAAAATAAATGAAAGAGATATTTGCTTTGAAAAAGGAATTTTTGCCAAACAATTTCCTATTAAAGATTTCTATGAAAAAATAGTTAAAGATGATTTATCAGAATATAAAGATTTAGTTGAAGTTAGTAATAATTTTAAATGCGAATTTTACAATACTGGTGTAATGATTAATGGAGGTATATATTCTGTTAAAACAAAAGTTGATTATAATTTAATCTTCCCATTAAGAAATATAAGAGAAAAAATTGAAGTAGATAATAAATATTTCTTAAATGATGCACAAATAGAAAAATTTATATACTTAAAGGGAAGTAAAAGAATTCCAAGAGTAAAACCAAATGGTGTTCCTTATACTTATAGTGAAGGATCCATGCCTTTCCCAGATAATCTAGATGCTCCAGCTAGAACAATGTTAACTAGTGAAAGTGGTATAAGTAGAACTACTCATGTTATAGAAGATTTCAAAACTAAAAAGCCGAGATTATTAACTCCAATAGAATGTGAAAGAATAAATGGATTTCCAGATGATTGGACTAATACTGGAATGACTGATAAAAAAAGATATTTTATGATGGGTAACGCTCTAGTAGTTGGTGTTATTGAAAAAATTGGTAAAGAAATCGAAAGTATTATAGATGAAGAAGAATAAATAAATATATGAATAAAGGTACAGTAATTGCCGGTTTTTCAGGAATAGGAAAAACAATATTAGCAAGCAAATATAAAAATGTAATAGACTTAGATTCTGCTGAATATGCATATGATGATACTAATATTATAAATATTCCATTTGAAAAACGTAAAGGTGAAAAAAGAAAAATTAACCCATTATGGCCTCAAAACTATATAATCGCTATAAAAGAAGCGCAAAAAAAATATGATATCATTTTAGTCTGGGACCGAGAAGATATTATAAAAGAATATATAAGTAGCGAAATAAAATTTATCTTATGTTATCCATCAAAGAATGATTTAAATAATTATATTCAAAGATATAAATCCAGAGGAAATAGCGAAAAATACATAAAATGGAAACTCAAACAATACGAAGATAAAATTGTCTTATTTAAAAAGTTAAATGTTCCAAAAATAATTTTAGAAAATAATCAAAATATAGAAGATTGGCTAATAGAAAATAATTATAATTTAATTAAAAAATAATTTTAAAATCTAATTAGTCTCAAAACATTATATAAGACAAAACGTGATTAATTTCACGTTTTTTGTTTATCCCATTATTTGCTTTTAACTAAAATTTTATATATAATAAAACTGTGAAGTATTATGAAAAAAATTAAAAATTATTTATTTAAAAACAAAGAAACATTTGCTAAAGGATTATGTTTTAAGAAAATGTTCCTTATTTTTGTTTTATTTAGTTGGTTTGGCTGTGTCTATGAAGAAGTATTAATGATGTCTGTTGACTATATCAAAGATGGAACATTTAACTTTGTAACCAAAAGAGGATTATTATATTTTGAACTATCCCCTATTTATGGATTTGGCGCATGTTTAATGATTATAATTATGCTTAGAAAACCAAGAAAAAAATCTGAATATTTTTGGCTTGGTGCTCTTCTCGGTGGAGCATTTGAATACTCCGTAAGTTATCTTCAGCAAATGTTTACTGGAACAACTTCATGGAATTATTCACATCACTTTTTAAACATAGGTGGAAGAACAACAATTCCTTTTATGCTATTCTGGGGACTAATGTGTTATATTCTAATAACAAAATTATACCCATTCTTCTCAAAAGAAATTGAAAAAATTCCATATAATCTAGGAAACATAATATATTATATTTTATTAATTGTTATTTCACTTGATATGTTCTTATCCTTCAGTGCGTGTATCAGAATGGGACTAAGAGATAAAGGATATAAACCATTGACTGAATATGGCCAGTTCCTAGATAAATATTACAATAATGCAAGAATGAAAAAAAGTTATACTAATATGGTGATAAAATGATAAATATAATTTCATATATACTAATAACTAGTGGAGTAATATTATTAATATATAACTATTTCATAATGCCAAAAAATAAAAATTATCCACACAAAAAAAATATTGGGGATAAATATTGTATTTTAATACCTGCTAGAGATGAATCAAATGTTATAGAAAGATTATTAATATCAATCGAAAAACAAACAAGAAAAATAAATTCACATGATGTATATATTATTGTGGAAAATAAAAATGATAAAACTGTTGAAATAGTAAATAACCATAATATGAATATAGTCTTTAGAAAAGATTTATCTAAAGAAGCAAAAGGTTATGCCTTAAATGATGCGGTAAAAGAAATTTTAAATAAAAATACACATTATGATGCTTACTTTATTTTCGATGCTGATAATATTCTTGATAAAAATTTCATTAAAGAAATGGAAAAAACAATCAATGAAGGTTATGATACTGCCATTGGATATCGAAACACAGAAAATAGTAATACTTTAATAAGTGCGGCATCATCTCTTACCTTTTCTATGATAAATACATTATTTAACAGCAGAAAAAATAAATATACAAATAATTTAACTATATCCGGAACTGGATATTATATAAGTGGCTATCTATTAGAAAAATGGCAAGGTTTTCCTTTTCATGAATTAACTGAAGATTATGAACTTACTTTATATAGTACATTAAACGATTTAACTTGCTTTTATAATAAAAAGGCTATCTTTTATGATGAACAGCCAAATAACTTAAAAAAATCAATCATTCAAAGAACTAGATGGGTAAAAGGATATCTAGATTCAAGAAAAAAATTTGTAAAAAAAATTAAACAAAGTATTACTAAAAATGATAAAAATTTTGCTTCAAAAACAAATGAAGTAATAGGTATAAAACCATATTTATTAATTATTTTTGGACTTATTTTATTTATTATAAATAGTAGTTCAATAAATATATTCCTATTAAAATTAATAATCGCACTATTAATTATTTATATTATACTACTTATCTTTACTTATATAATGATTAAAAAAGAAAAAAACTTAAATATGACAAATAAAATGAAAATAAAAGTATTATTTTATAACCCCATTTTTTTAGCATCATACCTATGGTGTTTAATAAAAGCTCTAACAACCAAAAATTTAAAATGGAAAAAAATTAAACATGGTGATTAAAATATCATATAATAAATTGGTGATAATTATGTCAATAATAAAACATTCAAGCGCAGAAAGAGATTTACTCGCTAGAATAATGCGTGCCGAAGCAGTTGGTGAAGGAGATCTAGGAATGCTAATGGTAGGAAATGTCGTAATAAATAGAGGAATTGCTAACTGTTTAACATTCAAAGATACCAAAACTATAACTGATGTTATTTATCAAAATCCAGGAGGTTTTTCTGGTATAAATAGTCCTTTATTTTTCAGTAATCCAACCACAAATGAGCGAAATCTCGCTGATAGAATAATAAGAGGTGAATATTATCATCCAGCAACTCATGCTTTATGGTTTTATGCACCACAAGGAAATTCTGCATGTCAAAGTTATTGGTGGAATCAAAGAAACAGTGGAAGATATAAAAATCATTGTTTTTATGTCCCAGATCCGGGAGTATGTAATGAAATAAGATAAATTATCTTATTTTTTTTGCATTAAAAAAGACTATTTCTAGTCTCCAAGTTTATGTTCTAATTTTAAATTAAGTGTTTGTTCTTTTCCATCACGAACTACAGTTAATTTAACAGTATCACCAATATTATGTTTATATAAAATATATTTTAAATGAGCTGAACCCCTAACATCTTGACCGTCTATTTTTGTAATAACATCTCCAGCTTTCAAACCAGCTTTTTCAGCATCTGAATTCTTAGAAACTTCATTTACATAAACACCATTTTTAACACTGCTATCAAGTTTTATACCACTTTGATATAATGCAGATAAATTATTAACATCATAAAGAGAAACACCAATTACTGGTCGTTCAAGTTGTTCACCTTTAGCAAGTTTATCAACTTCTGACATAGCAACTTCAATAGGAATCGCAAATCCCATTCCCTCAACTGAAGATTCAACTAATTTAACAGAATTAACACCAATTACTTCCCCATTAAGATTAACAAGTGGTCCACCACTATTTCCAGGATTAATAGAAGCATCTACTTGAATAGCGTCCATAACATATTCTGAACCATTATTTTGAAGTGTAACCTCTCTATTTTGACCAGAAATAATCCCCTTAGTAACAGTACCCAGATATTCTTGACTTACAGGAGTACCAACTGTAAAGATTGTATCACCTAACTTAGATTTTGAACTATCACCAATTTCTGCAACTTTAAGTACATCCTTAGCATCAATACTTACAACAGCAATATCTGAATAAGCATCTGTTCCAAGCACTTTAGCATCAACCTCTGTACCATTAATTAAAACAACTTTAACTGAGTCAGCACCTTCAACAACATGATTGTTAGTTATAATATAACCAGAATTATCATCTTTCTTATAAACAAACCCAGAACCATAGCCTGAAAGTTGTCCGCGTTTATAATTATTAACAACTACAACAGAATCATATACTTTTTTAATAGGTGCATTTATAGAATCACTTTCAGTTATTGTTATATCTTCTTTAACTATTGATTCACCATTTTTATTATTACCTTTAATATATAAAACACCACATACCAAAAGAATAACACATAAAATAGTAATTATAATATATAAAATTTTTTGTCTCATATTTACCTCCAATTATAAATTTGCGATATCTTTCCAATTAAATGGAAAACCAATTCGCTCTAATATCTTTTCAAGTGGAACAACATCCACAACTTCATCTAATTCATTAACTTCATTTTTTATTTCTCTAATAAGCTTTTTAAAATCTTCTTTTGTAAGCATTTGTTTTAAAATTATAACCAAACTAAATAAATCATTTTTACCATAAATATACTCATCTTCCTCCATAGGAATTTCTAACATTTCATGATATTCACAGTCTGGAATAGACCTTTGAAGACGATGATCATATAAAATATCTTCATGAGCGCAAACATTTCTAAAATTAGAAAGTAGATTTAAATTTATCTCCATAGTTTCAACATCAAGATTATAATAATCAGCAATATCTTTTTTATCCTCATATTTCAAAATATTATAAAATTCAGCCATAATACCAAAAGATAAAACCTTTACCAATATCCAAAAAGGAATATAACCATAATTGTTAATATAATGCATTGTTGCTGAATGCTTACGTCCATTAACTCTTATTTGTCTCTTAACTTTATCTAAAACATCCCTTACCTGCCTTGATTGTAAATTATCTTCAGTATAGTTATCTGGATTCAAATAATCTTTTTCCTTAAAACCGTATTTTTTAGATAGTTGATAACTCATAATTGATTTAATATTATTTTCAACAATTAAAATATTTTTAAAAAATGTATTTCTTATTTGTCTATCAAAAACAAAAGTTGCATAAAGTTCCTCAAATGTTGTCCCAGGGAAAAAACGATCTTTCTCATTAGGCTTCATAAATAATTGTCTATATCCACTAATAAAAAAATAATTCTCTCTAAATAAAATATTTCGAGTCCTCTTCTCATCAGAAACAACTAGTCCTTTAGATCTTAAAATTTCAATTTGTTCATCTAAAGATTTAAATATCTTACTCTTCATATATTTCACCTACAATAATTATAACATAAATAACATATAGAAATATGATAAAAAAATGAAAAATTAATCAACTAAAATATTTATTAACACCATTCTTTACAGCTTGCGCAATTTTATATTGATAATCATCACTATTTAATAAATATCTTTCACTACTATTTGAAAGAAATCCAACCTCAAGTAATACACCCGGCCTAGTAACCCTTCTTTGTAAATATTTAGTACTATTTTCTTTATATGATCTTCTAGAATTTAAAACATTCTTAAATTCTCTTTGAAATACTTTAGCTAATTTCCTATTTTCAGGATTAATAGTATCATAATACGCTTCTGCCCCACTTTGCTGAGTACTATCAGACGCATTTAAATGAATAGATAAATACAAATCACAATTTGATTTATTAATTATATTTGCTCTTCTAGATAAATCACTTCTTTTTCTATTCCACGCATTACCCACTGATAAATCATAATCCCCATATCTAGTTAAATAAACAACCGCCCCTTCTTCTTTCAAAAACTCCATTATCTTCTGAGATATACGTAAATTCAAATCAGCTTCCCTTATATCCTTATAAAATGCCCCACTATCCATCCCACCATGTCCTGGATCTAAATATATAACTTTTGAAAGAAGTGGTAAATCATTTTTTTTCGCATAAACAAAATTAAATAAACAAATCAAAATAATCAAAATACTCACAGCCGCAATCTTATATCTCATATATTTCACCATTAAAATATATGTTTTTAATACTTAAAAATGAAAAAACATAAAATTAAAATGTTATAATAATTAAAATGAGAGGTATAAAATGTTAAAACAATTTAAAGGTATAAAATGGATAAATAATATTCCTAGATTTCTATTATATAATTTAGAAACAAAACAAATGGAACTAAAAAACATAAATAATAATATAAGTATTAAAAAAACAAATCAAAAAATTTGTAATGGATATTATGATTTACTAAAAAGAGAATATAAAAAATGTAACAATTTATGTGAAAATGAAAAAACATGTGATGAATGTAAAAAACTATCAGGTTTTGGAAATTGTCTAGGCTGTGATGGAATGTCATGCAAAGCAAATAATGATATAGCTTTAAAATTTTGTAATCAGCCACACGTTATTTATATTGCCTTATTTGGAAATAATAAATTTAAAGTTGGAACTACTGCCGAATATCGCAAATATGAAAGAATCTTAGAGCAGGGTGCAATTGCATCAATGTTTATTGCCAAAACTCCCACAGGTAAATTAGCAAGACTAATTGAACACAAAATTGGAACATTTGGTCCTACCCTTCAAGTAAATTCTAACTACAAAATACAAAACTTAGTAATTGAAAAAGATAAATATGAAATTAAAAATATCTTAGAAAAAGAATATAATGAAATTAAAAATTTACTACCTGATATCTTAAAACAATATTTAATTAACCCAAAAATAAATTACTGTGAAAAAATAAATGATATAAATAAAAAAATATTATTAAAAGACTCTAGTCAGCTATCGTTATTCGATGAAGAAAAGGAAAAAAATTATGAATACATTTTAGAACCTAACGATATTGAAGGTGAAATAATAAACATTGTAGGAACAATGCTTATATTAAAAAAAGAAAAAATAACAATATACGATACTAAAAAACTAGAAGGATGGATAGTAGATATAAATGCTTAATAAAAAGGTCTTTATAAAATTTATAAGACCTTTTTCTGATTTTCTAATATAAGCTGAGGATATCCTTTAAAAATTTGCTCTCCTACTTTAATATTTAATTTGTCAATTGTATCATTAATATACTTTAAACTATCTTCTTCATTATCAAATAAATTAGATTTAAATTCAAGTTCAATAAAATCGCCTAAATCTTTAATACTATCAATAGAAATAATAATCCCATTATATTCAAAAGAACTGCGGGCTTTATCAACTTCAATAATTTTTCTAAAATCTAATGACTTTAAAATTTCAAGCATACCATCATAATCATCTATACCAACTTCAATTTCCTTGCAAGAAATTTTATTATTTTTTCCATTATTACTCCAATTCTTATAGGTTATTACCTTTTCGTTATCAGTAAACCGTAATCTAAACCATTCACAAATTGGATCTCTTTCCAAAAAATCTTCATGTGCAGGAGTATAATAAATATCTTTTTGTTTAGTTTTTTCTACCTTACTAGCAACTTCTTCAAGTTTTTCCACAGTATATTTTTTATTAATAAGTGGAAATTTTGCTTCAACTTCAATTCTCTTTCTCTCCATATAATCACCCATTTAATTATATATTTTAAAATTAAATTATGGAAGTATAATTAAATCATATATCCAATCACAACTAATTGCTTATCATCACCTTTACAAGTAATCATGGTTAAAGTTGATTTGTCATAATCCCTATCAATAATAAGTTTTCCTGTCTTTTCAATATCATAAATTTTAGATATTTTATATTCATATGTTTTATTATTATAATCTATCCTAACAACATCTCCGAAAGTAACCTCATTTAAACGGTGAAAATATGCGATTGAACTACTACCGCTATGAGCAGCTAAAATTAAATTACCTCTATCTCTATCAGGCATATCTGATGTCTTAAGTATTTCTACCCCTTTATCAACATTATTCATATAAGAATTCTTATCATATAAATAAGTTCTTAAACCAATTTTATCAATCTTAATAACAGCCAAATAATTTGTTTTATTTATATCTTTTTTTATTACCTTATCATATCTATTAGATACTTTTTCCACAGAATTAAGATTATTATTAACATTTTCAATTGGTTTCTGATTACCAATTTTATTATAAACATATGTAGGTTTATAATCACTAACTTTATGAAGTTCATCTAAAATATAAAAATTAAATATCCACTGTAAAATAAATACCACAAAAATGCATATAGTTTTAAGCTTTTTTAACATAAACATAAATTCCCATACATATAAATGATACTATTAAAAATAAATTAATATTTATATCTGATAAAGTATCTGGAACATCAATTTCCTCATAATTTTCTAAAGTAAACTTAGCATCTTTATCTAATGAAATTCTAAGCGCAGCAAGTTTTTGTGAATTACCTTTACTATAAATTAAAAGAGGTTCCTTGTCATAATATTTTCTTTTTAAAGTAACTTCTTCATTATCTACTTTATCCTTATTAAATGTAATATAAAGCTTATTACCAACCTTTTCAATCTTATGATTTTTACTTTCACTAATCTCATAATTTTCTAAAACATTATTCTTATCTTCAAGTACAATTGTATCTGAAACCTTTCCCTTAATAACTTCATTAGTAAAGCTTGGAAGAAGTGAGCCTTTATTTACTAAATTAATAATTTCCTCCTTTTCTTTACTAACATCAATCACATCACCACTATTATTAATTCCAGTAGTCCAGTTAACCTTAATAGTTGGATCAATTTCCTTCCATATTAACTCTTGAGTTGCGATATAATAATTATCTGTCTGATGACCAGGGTATTCATAGCCATAATAACCAATTTTCTCTATTTTTTCTTTTACCAAATCACTTAAATTAATATTTGACCAATCATTATAAACATCATAATATCTCTCATTTATATCAACACCAGGTTCAATACAATAAGCATATCTTTCGCCTAACTTAAATGCCGTAACATGATTTGACATAAATTTTCCTGATACCTCCTGATTATAATAAATATTATTTAATTTAATGTAACTTATTCTTTCACTTTCCATAGCTTTTGAATTTATCATTCCACAGAAAAATAAACCAGCTATCATTAATACTTTTATTAATTTCATTTTCTCTCTCCTTTCCTTGCCCCTTCATAAATATATATACGCGGTTATTTGTCTATTTCCTTTTTTTTAAACAAAAAAATTAATCTTTCGATTAATTTCTCTGATATTTCTTTTCATATACATAAACTAAAATAAGCAATACAAATCCAAATAGACTACATATTTTACCAGCTAAAGCAAAAGGTGCTTCGAAAGAAACTTCAATATTATGACTTCCTTTATCAATTTTAAAACCAATAAATCCTTCATTTATTTTTTCATATGAAATTTCTTTGTTATCAAGTTTAACTTTGAATCCTTTATCATAAGGTAAAGTTAAAACAAAGTATCCATCATTAGTAACATTAATATTTCCTTTTATATTATCACCTTTATATTGACTTATATTAAACTTATCAACCGTACTAACTATATTTTTAATATCATCATAATCTAAACTATAAAGTAAAACTTTATCAATATAATGAGTACCCTTTGAAAAAGTAATATTCAAATATCTAAAACTCTTAGTTGATGAAAGAGTATAATCAAATGTATAATTATTATTAAAATATTTCCACTGCTTACATGTTAATTTATTATTAATACCATTTACCTTAATAACCGTATCACCTTTACTACATGATTGAGGATTCTTCATATTAAATCTGAGTAAATAAAATTTATTTTTAACAGATTCATTAAGCCTTATTCTTAACGTTCCACCTTCTTCAGATAAAACATTAACCTTATAGCCATCACCTTCTAAAGCAATGTCAATATTATTTTTTTCACTATTCATTAAATCTAAATCAATTTTCTTAAAAGGACTAATATATTTATCAGTTGTCTTATCGGAAACAACCCTACTAATTAAAGCATAAATATTATCAGGAAACTCTAACTTATTAAAATCCTTTTTACTAATCAAATTAGAAGAAGAATATCCAAGTGGTAAAGTATATTTATTAATATAAACTTGATATTCACCATAATTCTTATAAAGTTTATACCCTAAAGGTGCTGCTTTATCTGTAACTAAATATTTAACACCCATTAATATTTCAAATAATGTATTTTTAGTTTCGTTTGTAATAAACATATTTCTTGAAGCCATATTATTATTAAAATAGTAGAAAAACTTATTATAATTAGTATTATAAGTTGATGAATAAATAGTAGAAACTCTTTGATTAATATTATATATTCTATTTACCATTTGTGATGAAGCAGATAAATTAACCGCCAGCCGGTAATAATCCTTATCATTTCTTGCAATATCTTCAATTATTTCAGAAAGTCTTGAATCATTTTGTCTACTATAATCATCATTACTAATTAATTCATCACCTAAATTAGAAGACAGGGAAACTAAAACAGCAAATATCATAAGTGGTATATAAATAATCCATTCTTTTTTAAATTTAACATAAAGCATTAAACAAATTGAAACAATAAAAATATCAAATATATATAAATAACCAATATCTTCCTTTAAGCACAAAGCCCAAATAATCGTTATCAAAATAACTACAAATAGTACCTTATAATTAACATTACCATAAGTAAAATCTCTAAGGAATATTCCAATAGCTAAAATAAACAAAGGTAAAAAAGGTATTAAAGCTTTACCATCTAAATAAAGACCACCATTTAACAAATAAACAATTAAAGGAGTAACAATCATTAAACTTAAACAGATACCTAAAAATTTAACTTGCTTTTTCTTATTAAAGATTAAATAAATAGCAGAAATCAAACTTATACCAGTAAGTCCAAGTGAATAACTACCATAAAGCAAATAATCTAAATTTAAATTTATCTTAAACACCGAAGAAAGCCCAACCTTAATCACACTTTCTGCCCTGCCATTACTAAGCGCATACATTACAGGAAGTAATATTATTAAACTCATACATATTCCTATAAAAACCAAACCAGCATATTTAAGCCCAGTAAACGTAAATGATTTTAAAGATATTTTCTCCCTCTTTAAATATTCATAAATAGCGAAAACAGTTAAACAAACTAACCCTCCTACACTATATAAATAACTTGTCATAATCATTAAAAATATAGATATGATTAATAAAATTCTTTTATTTTCCTTAAAATACTTTTGAACACCGATTAATCCCATTATTAAAAATGACATATAATCGATAAACATAATATGACGATGCGCATGAAATAAAACCGGTGACGCACAAACAAATAAAAGAGATAAAACTAAACATAAATCTTTATCAAAACCATTATTCTTTAAAAATTTATAAAGTAATATTATAGATAAAATACCAAGAAGTAAAGTACTTAAAACAATATATATTCCCATTGGAATAAAAGGAAATAAATAGGAAATTAAAATAACTGGGCTTAATAAACCATAATAAGCAAAATAGTATATATTTTGACCACCGCCTATGTTTGGCGCAAAATCAGGAAACAAATTCCCAGTTTGATAAAATAACTGTCTAAAATAATCAGGAAATACAAAATGTTGAAAACCCCAATCAATTTTAGATCCAAAAACAAATTCACCATGAGTAATAGTAAGCGCAATACCTAAATATACAATAATTACCCAAAATATGTTAAAATAATCCTTCTTATCTAACTTTTCCATTCACTACCTCTTGTCCAATCCTCAAAAGGATACATATGTCCATATTTCTTTTGTAAATCACGGTAATCATCATAATTTTTTAGTATATCATATTTATTTTTAAGCAAATTACTATTTAACTTGGTTTCCTTATCAAGTAAATTTAAATCTTTCTTATCATAATATTTACCAAAATAATATAAATTATCTAAAGGAACTAATCTCTTTATTTCCTTACTTAAAAGTTTATGTTGCAAATTACCATATTCACCATCAGGATTGTGAGTAATAACCTCATCCCAATTTTTATATTCCAAAATCATTTTTAACTTCTTATTTATTTTATTTAAATCACGCTTTAAATAAAAATTATCAGGATATCCCATCATTAAAAATTTATCATTAGTCTCATTTATTCCCCTAATAAAACTTAAATCTCTTGTTTCATTAACACCGCAAGAAACACAAACTATCAAATAATTATCTTCTTGTAAATGTACACCACCCCATAAAAGTTCATCAGTAGGATGAGATATAATCATAAGCTTATTATAACCACTTAAATCTAAATGATCTAACTGTGCTTTAACAGGTCTTAAATTTGGACGTCTAAAAAAAACAACAATTGTTATTAAACATAAAACTAAAATTATTATCAAAAAAATTATTTTCTTCATTGACTTCATAATAAACACCTATTATAAGTATACTTATAATTCAAAACAATGTCAAAAAAAGTTTCCGAAGAAACTTTTCTATTATTAAATACCTCTTGTCCATTAATTATTCAGACTTAAATAATGTAAATGGATATCTCTCTGGAAGTGGTAATTCAAAATGCATAATTTCCTTAGTAACAGGATGCTTTAAGTCAAGTGATTTTGCAAATAAAGCAATTTGAGCTTTTTCTGCTTTTTTATTATACCTTTGATCACCATATAAAGGCATTTTTCTTGAAGAAAACTGAACTCTTATTTGATGACTACGACCAGTTTTTAGCTTAATTCTTACCAAAGATAAACCATTAATAAAACCAGACAATGTATAACTAAGCTCTGCTTCTTTACCATTTTCTGAAACAAAGGTCATATTAGTTTTATGATCTTTTTCTAGTTTATCAATAAAACTGCCGCTATCTTGAACTTTACCTTCTATAACCGCATAATAAATTTTTTTCATTTCGTTTTTTTGAATTTGTTTAGAAAGCCTTTTAGCCGCCTTAGAAGTTTTAGCAAAAACCATAACACCACCAACTGGTCTATCAAGTCTATGAACAAGTCCTAAATAAACATTGCCCGGCTTATCATATTTTTCTTTTAAATAATTTTTAAGAATTGTTAAAAAATCTAAATCACCACTATCATCAGCTTGTACAGGTATATTAATAGGTTTTTCAACCACAAGCAAATGATTATCCTCATAAATAACATTAATCATTGCTTTCCCATCTCCCATAAATACCACAAGGTAATATTAAATTATCTTTAGTAATCTTAAGACCAACTTCACCTGAATCAACCTTACCATCAGGATAAATAGGAAGCATCATTTCCTTAAGCATATTACCAAGTACAATATTAGAAACCCCAGTCGTATAAGCATTAATAAGTAAAAATAAAGGTTTATCACTTAATATTTTAAGACATGCTTCTAATAAATAGGTCATATTTTTCTCAAACTTCCATACCTCTTTATTTGGACCTCTACCATAACTTGGCGGATCCATTACAATAGCATCATATTTATGACCTCTCCTATACTCTCTTTCAACAAATTTTAAACAATCATCTACAATAAATCTAATTGGTTTATCAGAAAGACCACATAAATCTCTATTTTCTTTAGCCCATTCAGTCATACCTTTAGATGAATCAACTTGAACAACTGACGCTCCAGCCTTCAAACAAGCCATACTAGCAGCACCTGTATAAGCAAATAAATTAAGCACCTTTATTTCCCTATTTGCTTTCCTTATCTTATCCATCATAAAATCCCAATTAACCGCTTGCTCAGGAAATAAACCAGTATGCTTAAAACCTGTCGGTGTTACTTTAAATGTTAATTCTTTATATCTAATAGTCCAGTATTCTGGTAATTTTTTATTAAAATCCCAGTATCCCCCACCTTGATTTGATCTATGATAAAAACCATCAACATTCTTCCATTTATCATCAAGTTTATTTGTCCACATTGCCTGAGGCTCAGGTCTTCTTAAAATAATATTACCCCAGCGTTCTAATTTTTCACCATTTCCCGCATCAAGGCATTCATAGTCTTTCCAACCTTCACTAAGTCTAAGCATTTAATCACCTTCTTTTATCACTAATAGTATACCATAACTTTCCAATTTTGTATAAAAAAAGGAAGGTCGTTAGCTATTGAATTAGCGCACACCAGCCCTTTTATAATGACCTACCTTCTATTATTAGTATATTTATAAAAAATAAAATATACAAGTAATTTTTAAAATATAATCGCACTTTACAATAAATTTTACAAAAAAATTCCCATAAACATAAGTTTATGAGAATTATAAGTGGTATAAATCCTATCTCTTTGAGAATTGTGGAGCTCTACGAGCACCTTTAAGTCCAGGTTTCTTTCTTTCTTTAACTCTTGGATCTCTAGTAACAAAACCAGCTCTTTTTAAAATAGTTCTATAGCTATCTTCTTTACCTTCATTATCTTTATCATATTCAAGTAAAGCTCTAGCAATACCTAATCTAATAGCACCAGTTTGTCCGTCAAATCCACCACCGTTAACTTTAGCAGTAATATCAAATGTATTTTCATTATTTGTAGCAACTAATGGTTGCATTAAATCCATAACGTTTGTTTCATATGGGAAGAATTCTCTAACATCTCTACCATTAACAGTAATACTACCTTTACCAGGTACCATTGATACTCTAGCAACAGAGCTTTTTCTTCTTCCAATACCTTTAAAAATTCTTTCAGCCATGTTTAGCCCTCCTAGTCCATCTTAAGTGCTTTTGGCATTTGAGCACTATGTGGATGATTTCCTTCTGCATATACAAATAATTTTTTATACATTTGTCTACCAAGTCTTCCTTTTGGAAGCATACCTTTAACAGCTCTTTCAACCATTTCAACTGGGTATTTTTCAATCATTTCTTTAGCTGTTCTCTCTCTTAATCCACCTGGATAACCACTATGATTGTAATAAATCTTATCATTTAATTTATTACCTGTTAATACAACTTTATTAGCATTAACAATAATAACGTAATCTCCACCATCTACATGAGGAGTATAAGTAGGTTTATTTTTACCTCTTAAAACACTTGCTACTTTAGTAGCTAGACGTCCTAAAGTTTGACCTTCAGCATCAACAACATACCAGTTGCGAACAACGTCTTCTTTTCTTTGCATATATGTCTTCATATATATTTTCCTTTCTCCTTTACATTAGGTAAGTTTTCCCAGAACTTACGCAATGTGGGATAATTAAATGTACCAGTTTTAATTATATAAAAAAGTTACTAAAAAGTCAATAATAATACGCTTTTTTTTAATATAAAACATCCTTTAAATAAAGTCCCTCAGGTGCCGCCGTCTTACCAGCTTTTCTTCTATCCTGCTTAGCTAAAATATCAATAATATCCTCACTTCTTCTTTTACCCTCACCAATTTCAATTAAAGTACCTATCATATTACGAACTTGATACCTTAAAAAACCAGTACCTAAGAAGCTAAGAGTTATTTTATTAACATTTTTAAGCTCTCTATATAAATTTGTTTGCACAATAGTTCTTACATAATCATCTTTCTCATCATCAGTCTTTGTAAATGATTTAAAATTATGAGTTCCCTCTAAATATTTAAGCGCTCTTTCCATCTCAACAACATCTAATTTTTTATTATATTGATATATATAATCTTTTTCAATTGGATTATATTCACCCATATTAATCACATATATATACTCTTTTGCCTTAACATCAAATCTTGCATGAAAATCATCAGATACAATTTCAATTTCCTTAATATATATATCTTTTGGAAGTAAACTATTAAGACCATCTCTCAATTTCTCTGGAGTAATATTTTTCATATCTAAATCAAAATGAGCTTTTTGATTATATGCATGCACTCCAGCATCAGTTCTTCCAGAAGCATGAATTGTAACTTTTTTACCTGCATTTATTTTTTTTAAAGCTTTCTCAATTTCACCCTGAACAGTCTTTTCTTTAGGTTGAATTTGATAACCCTTATATTTTGAACCATCATAAGCAAAAGTCATAAAATATCTCATAAAATTACTCCCTTCAAAAACATAATTATAAATATAAATAAATAACTTAAAAGTAAATAACTATCATATTTTGACCAAGCATTCGTATTATAATTTGTTTTCTCATTATAAGTACAATAATAATTTAAAACAAATTTTTTTCTTAAATCATTTAATTTAATAAACGTATATTTAAATGCTGGTTTATACATATACATAAACACTTTAATTTTAAGTTTATAATTTAAATAATGATAGTCAAGTCCACGACTTGCTTCCGCTTTCAAAATTCTTTCATTTTCCTTTGAAAATATAGAAAAATAATCTAAAAATAAAGCAAAATTAAGTGAAAGATCATCTGATTTAACTCCAAATTTATCAACTTGCCCAAAAATTTGTCTAAACCCATAAACAACCTCACTTAAAGGCGTCGTATGCATTAATATCATAACATATATTAAAAGTAAAGCAAAGTTAATTGATAAAGAAACAGAGAAAAATATATCATTACTGACAAGTAAAACAATTATAAAAATTCCTAAAATCAAAATAGTATAATATTTTATATAATTAAATACACTTTTTAAAGAAATATTAGAAATTTTAAGTAAAAAATATACAAATATAATCAATATTAAACTTATAAATAAATCATGATTTATTAAAAATATTAACGTAAATAAAGCTAAAGAAATTATTTTTGAAAGTGGAGTTAATTTATACATTCTATTTTCTAACATATCTATATATATCCTTCATTAAATCATTCATATTATCTCTATAGCCTATATCTATACCTTTTAAATCATTAACAGTCTTATTAAAATTAATAATTTTGGGCATATTTATATCATACTTAGTTAAATCATTTTTTAAAACTTTATATTTAGTACCCTCTAAAACAATTTTTCCCTTATTTAAAACATATATTCTATTTGCAACTTCTAAAAGTAAATCACTATCATTAGTCGCAATAACTATTGTTTTTTTATATCTATTTTTCATTAATTTTAATAATTTAATAACTTTTTTTCTATTTAAACCATCTAAATTGTATAAAGGCTCATCAAGTAAAAATACCTTAGGATTAAAAGATAAAATCATTGAAAGACCAACTAATCTTTTTTCACCACTACTTAATTTCATAGGATCTTTATTTAAGTATTCCTCGTCTAATCCAACCATTTTTAAAGAATCCTTTACCCTTTTATCTATATCATCAACTTTATACTCCCTAAGCGCAAATTCCAATTCTTCTCTAACAGTATCTAAGAAAAATTGATCATCCAAATTTTGATATAAAACACCAACATTTTTTCTTAAATTTCCAACTCCAATAATTTTATCGGAAGTAACCTTACTTTTATTATAAATAACTTCGCCATCATTTGGTAAATTAAGCCCAGACATTATTGAAATTAAAGAAGACTTACCACTACCACCACTTCCTAAAATTCCAATAATTTTTCCTTCAGCTGCATCTAAAGATATATTATTTAATACTAAATTATCACCAATTTTATAACTTACATTTTTTACTTCCATAAATCATTCACCAATTTTTCTAAATCAAAATATAATTTATCCGTTAAATCGTAAAACTTTAATCTATTTGATAAATCAACAGAAAAAGGTAATTCTATATATTTTGAAATTTCATCTGTTTCCTTATAAAAATCGTTTAATTTTTTTAAACAAACAATTTTTCCTTTATCTAAAATTGCAACTTTATTACCTAGTAAACTCTCTTCAGAATTCGTAGTAAAATTAACAATTGTAATTTTATCTTTATATTCTAATAATATATCAATAATTTTTTTTCTATTATTATAACTAAGTCCCTCAATTATATTATCAAGTACCAGTATATCTGGTTTTGAAATAATAGATGCTGCAAAAGATACAATTTTTTTCTCTTCAAAATTAAGCTCTAAAGGTTTTTTATAAAGTAAATTTTCAATCTGTAATCTTTCAGCAACTTCATGTACTAATTTATTTATATGTGCAGGTACTTTTCCTAAATTTTCTAAAGGAAAAGCTAATTCGTCAAACACAGTTTCCGCTAAAATAAGCTCATCCAAATCATTAACCGCAAAACTTATTTTTCTATCAGTAACATTTAATGTGTTATCATTAAGCGCAATATCATCAATCAAAATCATTCCTTGAAATTCTAAAAGTCCCATAAGTATTTTAACAATTGTACTTTTTCCACTTCCATTTAAGCCAATTACTGTTAAAAAATCATTTTTTTCCACCTTAAAACTTAAATCATTTAAAACATTTTTGTATTTAACATTTTTAAATTTCAATGATTCCATAATACCACCAACTTTATCTCCTATTATATAACAAAAATAAAAGAATTTACAAAATAATTTATAAATTCTATTTATTTTTTTATAAGTATTTGTGGATTTTTATTTTTATCTAAAATATTCAAAATATATTTCATATCTTCTCTAGAAACAGCAACACAACCACCAGTATAACCTTTATCCCCATGACAATGAAGAAATATTGCTGAACTCTTATTATTTCCAATACCATTTTCAATTTGATTAAAACAATTATACTCAATAAATACAGCGTACTCATATTGCTTTTTAAATGTAATTAAATGTTCTGCTGAAGTAAAATCCTTTTCATTTAAAGATATTATATAAGGATAACCAAAATCTTCTATTTCTTTTCCAATTCTAACCATATAATTATAATGTTTTGAATTAGAATCATCTACCCAATAATCATTATCCTCTATTTTAAAATAAGGATAAGAAATATTTAAATCATGCATTCCAAAAGCCACACCTAAATTATAAAAGCCCAGTGGCGTCTTCTCATTACCCTCAACCATGTCAGATTCTAAAGCATATCCATTTTTACCTATCCAAACATTATCTATTTTTTTTATTAAAATATCATCTTCATATATTTCTAATATCCTATTAGTAACATCAATAGTAAAAAGTTGTTTACTCATAATTTACCTCGTAAATATCTGCCATTAAAGGTAAAACTTCTAAAATTGCTTTACTATTTTTTTCTATTATATTTGTATAAACATTTTTAAATCCCACACCACTACCAGGAATATCTAAATCTAAAAATTGTGAAAGTGGCGTTCCAGTAACACTTCCAAGTTCAATTAATAAACTAACTGGATATAAAGTTTTTAATTTAGCATCAACTGTTGTATAAATTTCACTTTTATCCAGTTTATACCCTGTAATACTCGCATATTTTTCCGCAACTATTTTATTTTTAAAAGTATCCTTAGAATCAAAATCTTCTTGCCAAGGATTTTTAAATGTTAAATCATCATTATACATAATAATATCCCCGCAGCTATGATATATAAGTGAACCAATTAATTTATGATTATTTTTAATACTTTCATAAAAATTATATAAAGCTTTATTTTCTGGTTCAATATCTCCCTTTTTTTCATAATAAGGACAACCTAATGGACCTAATTTATCTCTTCTAATATTTCCTAAATGTAATTTAGAATAAATAGCCTCTCCCTTTTCAATTCTGTCAATAAACGTACTACTTTCTAAATTACTATTTAAATCAACACCTCTACCATTACTTGACCAATTAATCATTGATCCAATTGGTAAATCATTATCTTCATATAACTTCTTCAAACTCATTTTTAAATCTTTATGTTCCTCACCTAAAATATCAGGAGTTGCTCTTCTAAACATCCACTGTTCAAGTTTAACATCATGGTTTTCCAAAGAATTAGAATATATACCTTCTATTCTACAGTTCCTATAAAATGTTAAACAATATGTTTGTTCAGCATCCCATGAAATATTTTTTCCAATTAATGATCTTATTGCTTTAGTAACAATAATTGTTCCCTCTGGATTAACAAAAGGAATAAAATGAATTGTATATTTATTAGGATCAATATATATTTCTTTTAATGAAAGTTTTTCCATAAATCTAATAACAAAGATATTAGTTATAAGTTCAGATGAATGAGTACCAGAAGTTATAATCATATGATATTCACCATTACCATATGTATAATGATCAATTGGATAACCAAAATTAGAAAAACCGATAGGTTCTTCTTTTTTTATAATATTATTATCAAGTGAATCCAAAAGTTCTTTCATTTCATCATAATCTAATATTTTTTTCATTTAAAACACCACCCTAATTATATCATATTTAATTAAAAAAAATAAATCACTTAGATTTACTCCTTTGTCCATTATAAACAATGTTTAAAAGCATTGAAGTAGGTACAAACTTACTCAAATTAATAAGTGACTTCATTTTAAAGCCTGGTATTATAATTAATTTCTCATCAAACATCTTTTGAACCGCATACTTAGCTACATCCATACTGTTTAATCCTTTAAGAGAAAATTCAACCTTTGCTATCTTATTAAAGTTAGTATCAACTGGCCCTGGACATAAAGCACTAATAGAAACATTACTACCATTTTTCTTTAGTTCAAAAGAAATTGCCTTAGTTAAACTAACTACATAATTTTTAGTCGCATAATAAGTTGCCATCAAAGGTCCTGGCATAAAACCTGCACAAGATGCAACATTTAAAATATAACCTTGATCTTTTCTAACAAAATCTTTTAAAAATAGTTTAGTTAAAGTATGTAAGGCTTTAATATTTAAATCAATCATATCAAGCTCTTTATCAATATTAGTATCAGTAAATTCCCCGAAAAGACCAAATCCTGCACAATTGATTAATATATCAATATTTTCCTTCTTAACTTGATTATATAAATCCATACAATTATAAGTACTAGAAATATCCATAGGAATAGCGGTTGCCTTTTCTCCAAGCTCCTTAGCTACTTTTTCTAGTTTAACTTTACCTTTTGATACTAAAATAACTTCATATCCCTCATCTACTAAAACTCTAGCAATATCCGCTCCTATACCTGATCCTGCTCCTGTAATTAATGCCTTCATAATATCATCCTCTTAAATAATTATATATCACCGCAAAAAAAAAGTAAATAATTTTATAAACTATTACTTTTATGACCTTTATTCTTTTTTTTCTTTAAATATTTTTTATCTATTAAATCACGTATATTTTGATTGTTAAAATTTTCAATCAAACGATTTACTTTTTTCAAAACTACTTCATCAGCATTTACAAGATTTTCATAAACTGCATTAGTATTTAAACTACTTAAATTTTTCATTAACATACGTAATTTTAAATTATCATTACTTTTTTTATTAATATAATAATAAATATATTTTTTAACCAACTGATTATATATTATTAACTCATCATTAATATCTAACTTATTATTAAAATTAAATTTTTTAAACCTTTTTATAATTTCTATTTCTTTTTTTAAACTGTTTTTGTTATCAACACAATTAATTCCTACAATAAAAATATTATCATCATTCTTATTAACATAAACACGAATTTTATCAGCCTTAAATTCAGTAAATTCTCTAAGAGATAAATAGTTATTAATAATATATTTAAAACATCTTTTTATATCATCATAATATTTAGGATCTATCTCCTCAATATCATTAATAACATCTGGAAATTCAGTTATCGAAGTTGTAAATAAAATATCTTTTTCCACATAATCACCTTCTTTTAAATTACTTTAGAAACACTACATTGTTCATTATTTATTTTTTCTTCTATAAAATCTTGAACAAAAGGATCAGAAATAATCTTAGAAATACTCTTAATTATCTCAATTTCTTCGGTAGTCATATTCTCTAATAAATCACTAAGCTCGCAATAATCATTAATAGTAATATTATCCTTAGTTAAAATCATACAAAAATCAAGTAATTTTTGATTCTTATACACATTAAGGGCAAACTGCTTCTTGCCAGTTTTCTTATATATATTTAAAAGGGAATCAATATTTTTATATCTGGAATCACCTTCCGCAATATATTCTTTTTTTAAATTATCATTATTCTCAAATGAATTTTTAATAGATTTATATGTATTAGAATTTTTTATATTACCAGCCTTATCAGTAATTGTTTTTTTAATGCTTTTAGGCATATTATCTTTCTTTTTTTCTATATCGAAAACATAATAAACATCAGGTGAAACATTTAAATAATATATTCTAATTTGATGATTACCTTTGGTTGGCTTAAGCTCTATAATATATTTAAAACTCTTATTATTTCTACTAAATACTTTCTTTTCAACATCATTACTATTACCATCTACATTTTTTAAATTATTTAGACAGTCAATTATATCATCAACTGATTTCTCATCTAATAATTTACCTAAATCACCTTCAAATGACTCAGAAAAGAAAATATGTTTTTCTTCCTCCGGAACTTCAACTACATCCACAAAATATCCCTTAAGTAATTCGATTTTCTTACTCATAAGTTCTTTCTCTGGCTCATCCAATGCATCACCAAATTCAGAAAGAAGATTATCAAGATTATCAATTAATCTAAAAACGTCTTCGTCACTAACATCATGTTTCCCAATTTTTTCAATAAACTCATTAAAATCACAATCAGCTATATAATCAGAAAAATCTTTAAACACTTTATCTGTCATTATTCTTTCATACACATAAATCATCTCCATTTAAAGTATTATAACACAAAATAAACGAAATTAATAATTTTCTAATATATTAATTTCATCAATTATTAATTTAATCTTATCAAAAAAATAATTATAATCAATCATAGATAAAACATTAATATCATCATTAAGTAATTTTATTACTTTTAAAGCATCTTCCTTTTTAATATCTAAATTATCATAATAATTATTAAATTCAGAAATATTTTTAAAATTAAAACAATTAATCCTTATATATTGTAAATCCTCATAAGTCATATTACCACCAAATATAAATTAACACATCATATTAAAAAAGTCAAAAAAAAAGACACTATTTAGCAGCATCTTCCTTTACTAATTCAAGAATAACTCTTAAAGCATCGTCGCCTCTACGCTCTTCTAATTTTAAAATTCTTGTATATCCACCATTTCTAGTGGCATATCTTGGCGCAAGTTCATCAAACACTTTACTAACAGTTGCTTTATCATTATGAAGGAAAGCTAAAGCTTTTCTTCTTGCGACTAATGAGCCATCTTTACCATATGTAACCATTTTATCAACAAATTTACGAACTTCTTTAGCTCTTGTCTCTGTTGTAACGATTCTTTCATTGTTGATGACATCTTTAGTTAGATTGGCAAGCATACTTCTTCTATGTTTGTTGTCACGTCCTAATTTTCTATAAGCCATAATATCCTCCTAACTACTAATCTTCATCACGGAATTTAAGTCCCATATCTTTAATTTTATCTATAACTTCTTTTAAAGACTTTTTACCTAAATTACGAATTTTCATCATTTCAGTTTCTGATTTTTCAGTTAAATCACCTAATGTATTAATATTAGCTCTCTTTAAACAATTATAAGCTCTTACAGAGAAATCTAAATCATCAATTGATGTTTCTAATTTCTTAAGTTTGCTATCTTCTTGTTTAGCATTCATAATACCAGTTGCATCAGCAATTTCACTTAAATTAGTTAAGATATTTAAATGCTCAATTAATATTTTTGCACCTAAAGCCATTGCCTCTTCTGGTCTAATTGAACCATTAGTTTGTACTTCCATAACAAGTTTATCATAAGAAGCATCTTGTCCAACTCTGGCATTATCAACATAATAACTAATTTTCTCAATTGGTGAGAAAAGAGCATCAATAGGAATATATCCTAAAGTTGTATCTTCAATATATTTTTTGTTTTCAGTTGAAAGTGCAGCCCCACGTCCATTAGCAATAATGAAATCCATAGTAAGTTTTCCACCTTTTGCTAAAGTCGCAATAACTTGATCTTTATTGATAATTTCAACATCAGAATCACAAACAATATCAGCTGCTGTAACTACTCTTTCATCACTAACTGATAAATGAGCTGTCTTAACTTCATCACTATGGTTTTTAACAACAACACCTTTTAAGTTAAGGACTATAGAAGTTACATCTTCAATAACACCTTCCATTGTTTGGAATTCATGCATTACACCATCAATTTTAACAGCAACAATCGCACTTCCAGGCATTGAAGAAAGCATTACTCTTCTTAAAGCATTACCAATTGTAATACCAAAGCCTCTTTCTAAAGGTTCTAATTCAAACTTCCCAAAATGACTATTTTCAACATATTCAGTTATTTTGTAATCTGGTTTTTCAAAATTCATATATAGACTCCCTTCTCTTATCCACGAGGTCGTTTTGGTGGACGACATCCATTATGTGGCATAGGTGTTATATCAGAAATTGAAGTAATCTCTAAACCAGCTGTTTGTAATGAACGAATTGCAGTTTCTCTACCAGATCCAAGACCTTTAGCATAAACTTCAACTTTCTTCATGCCCATTTCAGCAGCAGCTTTTCCTGCAGCTTCAGCAGCCATACCAGCAGCAAATGGAGTTGATTTTTTACTACCTTTAAATCCAAGTGTACCAGCTGATGCCCAACTAACTGCATTACCATCTTTATCAGTTAATGTTACGATGGTATTATTGAAAGTTGAGTGAACAAAAGCTTTACCCTCAGGGACATTCTTTTTAACCTTACGTTTTCTTGCTTTATAAGCCATAATATCCTCCTTTTAATTACTATTTCTTCTTATTAGCTATTGTCTTAGGTTTACCTTTACGAGTTCTAGCATTTCTGTTAGTTCTTTGACCTCTTACAGGTAATCCTCTCTTATGACGAAGACCTTGATAGCAGTTAATTTCCATTTTTCTTTTAATATTCATATTAACTTCACGACGTAAGTCACCTTCAGTTAAATGTTTATTAACTTCATCACGGATTCTTACAAGTTCATCACTATCTAAATCGCCAGCTTTTTTATTAACATTAACATTAGCCGCAGCTAAAATTTGATTTGATAAACTTCTACCAATACCATAAATATATGTTAAAGCTATCTCAATTCTTTTATTATTAGGTATATCTACACCTTTAATACGTGCCATATTTCGCCTCCTATTAACCTTGTCTTTGTTTGTGTTTAGGATTCTCACAAATCACTAACACTTTCCCATTACGTCTAATAATTTTACATTTATCACACATTTTTTTGACTGATGGTTTTACTTTCATAATCTTCCTCCTACCTTGTTACTCTATAGGTTATACGCCCGCATGTTAAATCATAAGGTGATAATTCTACTTTCACTTTGTCACCCAGTAAAATACGTATGTGATGAATGTGCATTTTACCAGAAATGCGAGCTTTTATAACGTGATCGTTTTCTAGCCTTACTTTAAACTCTCTACCTGGGAGAATTTCAATAACTTGGCCTTCTACTTCAATGACATCTTCTTTTGCCATTTTATCACCTCCTAGTTAAAATTTCATACCCATCTTTAGTAACTAACACAGTATGTTCGAAGTGAGCAGAAGGTTTACCATCTGCAGTTATAATTGTCCAACCGTCATCTAACATATAAACTCTTCTAGTTCCTACATTAAGCATAGGTTCAACACATATAACCATACCTTCTTTTAAAACAGGACCCGTATGACGAGCACCATAATTTGGTACATCAGGATCTTCATGAACTTCAGTTCCAATCCCATGACCCACAAGTTCTCGAACAACACCTAAGTTATGTTCCTCTGCATACTTTTGAACCGCATACCCGATATCACCAACATGAGCTCCATCATGAATAGCAGCTAAACCCTTATACAAAGATTTTTCAGTATGCTCCATAACATATTGTTTCTTTTCATCGATTTTCCCAACTGGAAGTGTGATTGCTGAATCACTTTGATAACCCTTATAACAAGCTCCTAAATCAAGTTTGACAATATCTCCCTCTTTTAGTTTCCTATTACTTGGAATACCGTGAACAACTTCATCATTAATTGATGTACACATCGTAGCTGGAAAACCTTCATAACCTTTAAATGATGGGGTTCCACCTTGCTTTATAATATAATCTTCAGCTAATTTATCAAGTTCTTTTGTTGTAACACCAGGTTTAACAAACGGTATTAAATAATCAAATGTTTTAGCCGTAATTTCCCCTGCATGTCTCATTAACTCGATTTCTCTAGGACTTTTAATACTAATCATTAAATCCTCCTATAATATTGGTTATATCGCTAAATACTTCATCGATACTTTTAGAACTATCAACATGATAAACATCCGCATGATCCTTAAAATAATCAATAATAGGCTTAGTCTCATTCATATAAACATCATATCTATGATCATAAGTTTCCTTATTATCATCTTTACGTTTATTTAATTTAGATCCACAGTTATCACAAATTCCATCTACCTTTGGTTTACTTTCCTCAAATAAATCATTAAAAACTAAACCACAATTTGAGCAAACAGATCTTCCGATAATTCTTTTTTCGCCAAGTTCTTTTAAAACATCAAGCACAATAACAATATTCTTTTTATCATTAGAAATATTCTTAATTCTTTCATATATTTCTATTTGACTTTTATTTCTTGGAAAACCATCTAAAATATATCCATTTTTACAGTCATCCTTTAAAAGTCTATTTACCAGTAATTTTTCAATAATATTATTATCAACAAATGCACCTGCATCTAATTGCTTTTTTATCTCCTCATCATCAATATTACGAAGTAAATCACCTATTGAAACATGAGGTATATCATATTTTTTACTGATCATTCCTGATTGTGCGCCTTTACCGGCAGCCGGAGGGGCAATAAATACAATATTCATCTATTTTCTCCCCCTTAGACGGTAACTACGACTAATTAAATTACTTTCAAGTTGTTTATAACTTTCAAGTACAACACCTACAACGATTATAAGACCTGTTCCACCTAATGATACTGATGTTGGTAAATTAGTAAAGAACATCTTAAATACGTAAGGTAACGCTGATATAACAGCTAAGAATAATGAACCAACTACTGTAATTCTATTAAGAACTCTTCTTACATAAGTAATTGTTTCCTCTCCAGGTCTAATACCTGGAATATAACCTCCAGATTTTTGTAAATCTTCGGCCATCTCTTTTGGTTTTATAACTACATACATATAGAAATAAGTAAATCCAATAATAAATACTAAGAATAAAATCATTCCAGTTAATGAATTTAAACTTAACCATTTATTAACAAATAACATCATACTTTCATTTTTTGAAAATTGTGCGATAAGTGCTGGAACTGAAATCAAAGCAGAAGCAAAGATAACAGGGGCAACACCTGCAGGATTTAACTTAAATGGTAAATAACTTTTCTTACTACCATATACGTTATTTGTTTTATTCGCATATTGTACAGGTATTCTTCTTTCTGCAAGATTAAAATATAAAATACCAAATGCAATAAGTAAATACATTAAAACAAAGAATGCATAAGTTAAAACACCTAAGAATGTAATTGAACTTCCAACTAGTCCATTCCATGCTTGAACAAACATACTTGGAATACTAGCTAAAATACCCGCCATAATAATCATTGATATACCATTACCCAAACCTTTTTTAGTGATTTGATCACCAATCCAAAGTAAGAATGATGTTCCAGCAGTCATAACAAGTGAAGCAGTTAAATATTCAGTAACTGTTCCATTTTGAATAAATGCAAACGAGAACATATATCCTTGAATAAACGCCATAGCAATTCCTAAAATACGTGTAATTTTATTTAATTGATTCCTACCAGTCTGACCTTGTTTAGAAAGCTCAGTAAAGTAGGGAACTATATCCATTTGTAATAATTGAACCACTATTTGCGCAGTAATATATGGCATAACTCCTAGCGCGAAGATTGAGAAGTTCTGCATAGCTCCTCCACCCATTATATTAAGTAGTTCCAAAAATCCCATATTAAGATTTTGACTAACCCCTGGTACAACTATAGCTGTTCCAAGTTTAAATATAAATAATGCGAATAAAGTAAACCATATCTTTTTACGCAAATCTTTATTTTCTGGATCAAATATTTGCTTAATTTTTGCAAACAAATTAGATCACCTCTGCTTTTCCACCTAATTTTTCTATTTGTTCTTTAGCTGTTGCAGAGAATTTATTAGCTTTAACAACTAATTTCTTTTCTAAAGTACCTTGACCTAGAACTTTAAGTCCATCTTTAGCATTTTTAATAATACCCATATCTCTTAAAATTTCTAAAGTTACTTCAGAACCATCTTCAAATTTATTTAAATCATCTAAATTAATAATAGCATATTCTTTTTTAAACATAGCATTAGAGAAACCTCTTTTAGGAAGTCTTCTGAATAATGGAGTTTGTCCACCTTCGAATCCTACTCTAACTCCTCCACCACTACGTGCGTTTTGACCTTTTTCTCCACGGCCTGAAGTTTTACCCCAGCCAGTTCCTTGTCCACGGCCAACTCTTTTAGCATTTTTTACAGAACCTTCATTTGGTTTTAAAGTATGTAATTTCATATTATAATTCCTCCACCTTTTTACCACGTAATTTTGCGATATGTTCAGCAGTTCTTTGTTCTGTAAGTGCATTTAAAGTTGCATATGCCATATTAATTTTAGTACTTGAACCTAATGATTTAGATAAAATATCTTTAATTCCAGCAAGCTCTAATACAGAACGAACTGGACCACCTGCTTTAACTCCTGTACCTTTAGGAGCAGGTTTTAATAAAATTTTACTAGCGCCTCTAGTTCCGATAGCTTCGTGTGGAATAGTACTTTCATTTACGATTGCTACTCTAACAACATTTTTAGTTGCAGCAGCAACAGCTTTTTTAATTGCTGCAGGAACTTCAGCTGCTTTTCCAGAACCAATTCCGACTCTACCCTTGCGGTCACCTACTACAGCAGTAGCAGCGAAACGTAATTGACGTCCCCCTTTAGTTACTTTAGTAACGCGGGCAATATTGATAACTTCTTCATCGAAAATTTTAGGACGAGCTTCTCTTCTTTTATTTTCCACGTCTTTTCCTCCTCTAGAATTTTAATCCATTTTCACGTGCAGCTTCTGCTAAAGCTTTAACACGTCCATGATATAAGTATCCACCTCTATCGAATACTACATCTGTAATTTTTGCATCTTTTGCTCTTTTTGCAAGCAATTCTCCGACCTTAACTGCGGCTTCGGTATTTCCACCATTTTCTAATTTCAATTCTTTATCAATTGAAGAAGCACTTACCAAAGTCACACCTTTAACATCGTCAATGATTTGGGCGAAGATATTGCTGTTAGATCTAAACACATCAAGTCTTGGAGTTTCACTAGTTCCAGAAACTTTATTTCTAACTCTTTCATGTCTAGCTTTACGAACTTCATTACGATTAACCTTTTTTATCATAATCTCTTCTCCTTTACTTTAACTAAGCAGCTTTTTTACCGACTTTGCGATTAACGTGCTCATCAGCATAACGAATACCTTTACCTTTATAAGGTTCTGGTTTTCTTATTTTTCTTATATTTGCAGCAAATTCACCAACTAATTGTTTATCAATTCCTCTAATAAATAATTCAGTATTACTTGGACATTCAATTGTAATACCTTCTGGAACGTCAACTAAAATTGGATGAGAAAATCCTGCACTAACATCGATTTTGTTGCCAGATACTTTAAAACGATATCCGACACCAACCATTTCTAATTTCTTTTCAAAACCTTTTGTTACTCCAACAATCATATTTTCAATGTTGGCATTAGCAGTACCATGGAAGTTTTTGAAATTATCATTTTTTCTTGTAACTTCAACTTTTCCATCTTCTGCTTTAACAGTAATATTTTTGTTAACTTCAGTAGAAAGTTCACCTTTAGGACCTTTAACGGTTACCTTATTACCATCAACTGTTACAGTAACATTTTCAGGTATTGAAAGTATTCTGTTTCCTATACGACTCATTTACTTTCCTCACTTTCTACCATACGAATGCTAATACTTCGCCACCAAGGCCTTGAGCTTTAGCATCTCTTCCTGTCATAACACCCTTAGATGTTGAAACGATTGCAATTCCTAGACCATTTAAAACTCTTGGAATTTCATCTGATTTTGCATATACACGTAATCCTGGTTTTGATATTCTTTTAAGACCAGTAATAACGCGTTCTTTTTTATCACCATATTTTAAATCTAAAACGATAAGATCACCAGTTTTTTCTTCTTTCATTTTATAACCAGAGATATATCCTTCTTCTTTTAAAATTCTGGCAATTTCTTTTTTCATTTTTGAAGTAGGTATTTCTACTTCTTTATAACGCAATTGATTTGCATTACGGATTCTCGTAAGCATATCAGCAATTGGATCTGATACTACCATAATATATCCTCCCTTCTTACCAACTTGATTTTGTAAATCCAGGTATTTGTCCTTTGTAAGCT
>CACZST010000024.1 GCA_902783895.1 uncultured Erysipelotrichaceae bacterium | reverse complement strand
CTTAATACATATTTAAATAATGATTTTTATAATGGATTAAGTGATGATGTAAAAAGTTTGATAGTAGAGGGAACATGGAATGTTGGAGCAACTAATGTAAGACAAACAAACTTATCAGAAAGCATAAAGGAAGAATCATCATATAAATGGAAAGGTAAAGTTGCCTTAATGAATGCGACGGATTATGTTAAAGCATCAACAAATAGTGCATGCAGTAGTGTAAAGGATTATTCTTACGCTGGAACATCATCATGCTATAATAATAGTAGTGCACATAATTATTTATATTTAAATGACTCACCATGGCTACTTTCAACTTACTCCACATCGGCTGCAAACTATATATTCTTTGTCAATGGCGCGGGCGGCTTTTACAGCGACAACGGTGCGTTCGGTACTGGTAGTGACGTCCGTCCTGCCTTCTATCTATCTTCCGAAACCACATTAAATGGGGAAGGTACAGAGACTAATCCATATACGGTTTCAAAATATGTTGAAGAAACAAAAGATGAAGAAAATAATAAAGATGTGAAAGAAGAAGTAAATATAGGTAATGAACAGGTAGTAGAAGTACCATCCACATCTGCTCAAATGTCAATTATAATCGCATCTATTGGAATTATATTTATAGGAGCTTCTATAATAATCACAAAAACAATGACAAAGAAATCAAAATAATATGACCCAGATATTTCTGGGTTTTTTAATATCAAAATAAACAATCTAAGTATAAAAGACCCCCTAACATGCATATAATACTAGTGAGGACCAATATACCTTATTTTTCAAGGGAAAATTAAAATAAACTTAATATTTATAAAGGTCCGAATTTGACTAAGATATCTATTTATGCTAGAATAATGCCTGTTTTCTGATTTTTTGAATTACAGGGAGGTTAAAATGAAAACAAGTCATTCGATTAAGGCCGTTTCAATGGCCATAATCACAATACTCACTATAACAACTTTTGCTTTACCGGTTAAAGCATTAGCGCTTACAGGTGAGAAATTCGTTAGTAGTATGGTGGTAACTCCACCTACAAAAAAATTAGCAGCTGACGAATCCAATAGTACTCCTATAACGGAAGAACTAGAAATCAAACCAGCGGTCAAAATGGGCGCTGACAATCCTTCGACCTTAAAATTAGAAATTAACGTTGAAGAGTTAAGACAGATAAAAAGGGCTCAAAAAGCCTTAGAATTAGAAAGGCAAAGACAAGAAGAGGAAGAAAGACAAAGAGCTTTAGAACTACAAAGACAAAAAGAAGAGGAAGAAAGAAAAGCTGAAGAAGCCAGAAAAGCCGAAGAGGCTCAAAAAATAGCCGAATCAAATAGTTCATATAACGCAAATAGCTCGTATACTGAACTAGTCAGAAAACTTAATGCTTCTTTAAATTCAACCCTAAGTGGAACTGGTGAAATTTTTGCTAGATATGCAAACGAGCTTGGTATCGATCCATATTTAGCAGTTGCCATTGTTTTACACGAAACAGGTTGTAAATGGAATTGTAGTAATCTTCTTCGCCAATGTAATAACGTTGGTGGAATGAAAGGTGGACCTGGCTGTAATGGTGGTTCATATAAAGCATTTGCTACATTAGATGAAGGTATTCATGCATTTATGCAAAACCTTTATAAAAACTATTATGCATATGGTTTAACAACCCCAGAAGCTATGGGGCCTAAATATGCCGCAAGTACTTCATGGGCTTCAAAAGTTAGAAGTTACATGAATGAATTACAAGCAAATTAATTTTTGCTTGTTTTTTAATGCATATTTTCACCTTATATGTCAATATAAAAAGACACTTAATAAGTAATTTGACACACTTTTTTTAAAGTGATAAAATCAAAAGTAATGGTAGGAGAGATGTAAATGAGTTCCAATCTAAAAGTTTTGATTGTTGTTATCACAGGAGTATTAATGTCAATAATCATCCCATGTTTAACTAGTACTAAAGAAGTGGTTAAAGACGAAGAACCAAAAACAAGTGATTTAGCAATTGCTACTGAACCAAAAGATGAGAAAGTTTCAAATGTTGATTCTGCTGAGCCAACTCCACAGCCTATTTATGATGGAGCTCAGCCAATTGAAGAAATTGTTTATGACAATATGACTATGTCAGAACTTTCAGCAAAATTAAATAGATCATTAAAATCAACTTTAAGTGGAACTGGTGAAATTTTTGCTAAATATGCCGTAGAAATGAATGTTGATCCTTATATTGCTGTTGCTATAGTTTTACATGAAACAGGATGCAATCATAAATGCTCTGCTCAAGTAAGAGAGTGCTATAATGTTGGTGGAATGAAAGGTGGACCTAGTTGCCAAGGAACATCATATAAAAGATTCTCTAGTTTAAATGAAGGAATATATAGTTATATGAAAAACCTTCAAAAAAATTATTTTTCAAAAGGTTTAACAACCCCAGAAAAAATGAATAGTAAATATGCCGCAAGTACCGCATGGTCAGGAAAAGTAAAAGGCTACGTAAATAAAATTAAGAATGCTTAAATAAAAAGCATTTTTTTAATATTAGATATGGTATAATTTTAATGATATGGAGATGATATTATGCGTGGATGTCCAAAATGTGGAAGAATGATTGATTTAAATTTACAAGTATGTCCATACTGCCATTTTGAATTTGAAAAACTAAACGATTTCTTTATAAAAAGTAAAGAAAACCAGTTTATTGAAGACGAAAAATATGCTGGTTTGGTAAAAAGAACCGTTGCTGGACTAATTGATATATATATAATCACATTAATCACCTTTATAATTTGTTATACACTTAAAATAAGCATTAAAGACTATATAATTTCAATTCCCATATTCTCTTTCTTATATATACTAATAAATTCCATTTTAGAAAGAACATCATGGAGAGGATCACTTGGAAAAAAAATAATAGGGATTAAAGTATTCGATAAAAATGAAAATCCAGAAACATTTGGCATTGCATTTTTTAGGAATTTAGCAAAAATACTAAATGTATTAACCTTAGGAATCGGATTTTTAATGTGTACTGTCACTAAAAAAAGACAAGCTTTAAATGACATAATAGTTAATACTTATGTCATTGGTAATTTAAAAATGGCTGATCCAGATGAAACCGATTATGCCAAAATATATAAAAGACTATTATCGTTTATTATTGACCTGGGGTTAATAGTAATATTAAATTACCTAATAAGCTTAATACCTCATTATACAGAAAGATATAATGTAGTAACCGATTATCAGTACATTATAGAAGATATAACAATTTTACTAAGTCTTATAGTAACAATATTTTATATGCCATTTATGCAATCAAGATATGGAACAATAGGCGAAAAAATCACAAAAATAAAAGTAATAAAAATAAATGGTAATAAGCCAGGAATATTTAGACTATTAATTAGGATGATTTTAATTCCTATTGATATAATTACCTTAGGTTTTCTTTTATGTTTAGTTACTAGAAAACACCAAACATTAAAAGATATCCTAACAAAAACAATTGTTGTCGATAAATATTGGAAGTAACACTTCCTTTTATTTTTCCCATAACCTTTAAAAAATTAGGAAAGTGTGATAAAATGATATTGGTTTAACACTAAGGAGGAAGTATATGTGCGGTTTTGTTGGATACGTAAATAAAGAAAAGGATAAAAAAGAAAACATCAAAAAAATGGCGGATTTAATCGCTCACAGGGGGCCCGACTCTGAAGGATACTATTATGACGATAACATAGCCTTAGGTTTTAGAAGATTAAGTATTATAGATTTAAAAAACGGAAAACAACCAATTTTTAATGAGGATAAAACTAAAGTAATTATCTTCAATGGAGAAATATATAATTTTGAATCATTAAGAAAGGACCTTATAAAAAAAGGTTACAAATTTCAAACCAAAACAGACACTGAAGTTATACTTCACGGCTATGAAGAATATAAAGAGCACATTTTAAATAAATTAAGAGGTATGTTTGCCTTTGTAATTTATGATATAAAAAACAAAGAAGTATTTGCCGCAAGAGATTTTTATGGAATAAAACCATTCTATTATGCACAAATGGGCAAAACTTTTATATTCGGATCTGAAATAAAAAGTTTTTTAATTCATCCTGATTTTAAAAAAGAATTAAATGACAAAATGTTAGAATACTATCTAACATTCCAATTTACCCCAGGAAGTGAAACATTATTTAAAAATGTTCATAAATTAATGCCAGGTCATTATTTAAAATATAAAAATGGAAGATTACAAATAAGAAAATACTATGAAATAAAATTCCATACCGATAACTCAAAAACATATGACCAGTGGAAAAAAGGAATTAAAGAAAGATTAGCTGACTCTATTAAAGCACATAAAATAAGTGATGTTGAAGTAGGATCATTCCTATCAAGTGGAGTTGACTCATCATATGTAGCCGCATGTAGTGATGTTGATAAAACCTTCACAGTTGGCTTCGGTGATGAAAAATATAGTGAAATAAGTTACGCTAAAGACTTGTCTGAAAAAATAAATACTAAAAATATAAGTAAAGTAATCACAAAAGAAGAGTATTTTAAAAATTTACCTAATATAATCTATTATATGGATGAGCCAGTCGCTGATCCATCCGCAATCGCATTATATTTTGTTACTAAACTAGCAAGTGAAAATGTAAAAGTTTCCCTTTCTGGTGAAGGAGCAGACGAAATATTTGGTGGATATAATATTTATCAAGAACCATTAACAGACAGTTGGTATTATAAAATACCATATTCAATCAGACATGCGATTGGAAACATCGCTAGTATTTTTCCACATAAAAGAGGAATTAATTTCCTAATTAGACGTGGACAAAATCTAGAAGACAGATATGTTGGAAATGCCTTTATCTTTAACAATAAAGAGGTAAAAAAGATTCTTAAAAATAGCCGAAAGACAAAAGGATATCAAGAACTTACAAAACCTTATTATAAAAAAGTCAAAGACAAAGATGAAGTCACAAAAATGCAATATATAGACTTTAATTTCTGGTTAATTGGTGATATATTAACAAAAGCTGATAAAATGAGTATGGCTAACTCTTTAGAAGTAAGAGTTCCATTCTTAGATAAGCCATTAATCGATTATGCTTGTGGCCTGCCTACTGATTATAAAACAGATAAAAATACAACTAAAAAAATCTTTAGGGACATTGCCAGTGAAGTTTTAGAAGACAAAGTATCAACTAAAAAGAAACTTGGTTTTCCAGTCCCAATAAGAGTATGGCTTAAAGAAGATGATACATACGAAAGTGTTAAAAAAGTCTTCATGCAAGATAACCAATTTTTTAACCAAAAAGCAATCTTAAAATTATTAGAAGACCATAAAAAAGGAAAAGCCGACAACAGCCGTAAGATATGGACAATATATGTTTTCCTAATTTGGTACGAAATTTTCTTTGGAGGTAATAAATAATGATATTTTTCTATGTTTCTTTAGTTACTTATGTAAGCTTTCTAGTTTTAAAATACCGAAACGCTTTTATTGAATTAGAAAAAGATAATTATGATACAAAAAAATACAATAATTGGCTTAAACAAAACTTAAAACAAATTCTAATAAACCCAGAATTATTTGTTGGCATAATTTTAATCATCATATGTCTTTTCTGTAATTTAAAAGTAATTGGAATTAGTTTCGTAATCGCTTATATGGGATTATTCCTATATGCCCTTAAAACAAAAAAAGGCAAAATTAAAATAAACCAAAAAATTGTTATTAGATCTATAGTAGTATTAATTTTCTATATTTTATTAAACATTTGGTTTAACATTGATTACCTAACATACCATATACAGTCCGCATTAATATTTGAAAATGCACCACTTTATTACATAATAGCAGTAATTATTGGTTATTTATCATATTATCTATTATTAATAGTAAACTTAATTGTAAGTCCATTTAATAAATCAAATAAAACTAAAAATAAAAAGCAAACAAAAAAACATAAATAACTATTATGGCAGGGGGAATATAAATGCTTAAAGTTAATTCAAAAGAAATAATGCAAGGTGACACCTTTCTAGCCTTAAAAGGTCCAAATAAGGATGGTCACGATTATATAGACGAAGCCATTGATAACGGTGCCGCATGCATTATCGCAACGCATGGTGAGTATCCTGTAAAAACAATTATTGTCGATGACACAAAAACCTATCTTGCAAATTACTTAAAAGATTTGTACAGTGACAAAATAGAAAAAATAAAAATCATTGGTATAGTTGGAACTGGAGGAAAAACAGTCACAGCCGATATCATATGTCAATTTTTAAACAATTTAAATCAAAAAACAGCCTACATAGGCACAACTGGTTTCTATATTGATGGTAAAAAAGAAAAATTATCACAAGATACACCAGACTTATACAATATATATGAACTAATAAATGAATCTGTAAAAAGTGAATGTGAATATCTAATATTAGAAGTTTCAAGTTATGCAATATTAAACAGACACTTAGAAGGAATTAAATTTGATGGATGTGTGTTTACGAATTTAATTTTAAATGACATACAAAATAAAGAAGAATATATAAACACAAAAGTAGAAGCCTTTAAAAAAATAAAAAGAAATGGTTTTGCAATTATAAATAAAGATGATCCATCATGGGAAATGTTCTCATTCCCACAAAATAATAATATATATTATGGAAAAAAAGATTCCACATATAATATAAGTGATATTAAAATAACTTATGAAAATACAACATTTAAAATAAATGATAAACAAATAACCATTAATTTACTTGGAAAAAACAACGTTTATGATTTTATGGCCGCATATTCATTAGTCTCATCCATGAGCTTTGAAGATGAGGAAATAGATGAAGCAACCTTAAAACTTCACGCTCCAGATGGTAGATATCAAAACATTCCTTATAAAACAAATCTAATAATTATTGATTATGCCTACAAACCAAATACTGTACAAAGCATAATCACTGAAACAAAAAGTTTCTTAAAAGGTAAATTAATTACTATCATCGGATGTAAAGGTAATGAACCTATAGAAAATAGAAATCTACTTGGTAAAATAACAACTGATTTATCAGATTATGTTATATTCACTACCGATAATCCAGGCCATGAAAAAGAAGAAGATATTCTTCATGACATGACAAATAACCTTCAAAAAGATAACTTTGAAAAAATTATTTCTAGAAAAGAAGCAATAAAAAAAGGTATAAATATGCTTACTGAAAATGACATTTTACTAATTTTAGGAAAAGGTCATGAAGATGTTCAAATAATCGGTAATGATAAAATACCTTTCAAAGATTATGATGAAGTGATGAAAATAGTAAAGTAAATACTAAGTAAATATTAATTTACTTTTTTTATTTGAAAATAATTCATTAGTATGATATTATTATTAAAAGTGGAGGTAAAAAATGAAGTGTACTAATTGTAATTCACCAATAACAAAATATTCAAGTTATTGTTCAAATTGTGGAATGGTGATTGAAAAAAACGAAGAAAATAATGAAAATAAAGAAAATACAAACAACAAATCTATTTATTTTAACGTAAATACAAATAATCCAAAAATAAATTCACCAAAGAAAAGCAAAAATATAGCTATTATAATATGTGCAATCACAACTATTTTAATTGTAAGTTTTATAATTTTATTCACATTTATTATAATAAATGAAGAAGACGAAGATTATTATGAAGATAAATTTAACACATCTGAAGAAATAGAAGAGGAAGCAACCCAAGATATTGAAGAAGTTGAATATAAAGATTTTGTATTTAAAATACCATCAGAATTAACTTCTTCTTCAAGTGAATACCAATTAACAATCTCAGATTATAAGAACGGGCTAATTTCAATGGTTATTTATCAAGAGGGTAAATCATTTGATTCAATAAGAATGATGAAAAATAGTATTATTGATTTGTTAAAAGTTCAAGGACAAGCCAAAGACTTTGATTTAACAAACGCCGTAACAGAAGAGGCAACCTATGGTAATATGGATTTTGTAATAACAAGTGGTCTTAAACAAGGTTCAAACTATGCTGATATAGCTTATGCTGGTGATGAAAATGGTGTATTTATAATCTCACTCGTAAAAACACAAGGCGAAATAACTGAAAATGATCGTAACGAAATTTATTCAGTTATATCTACCGCATACCAATTAGAAGGAAATCAAGAAATCATCTAATATAATTACTTATAGAAGGTGATTTTTATTTTAAAAAAATATAAAATAGGAAACTATACTTTAGATAAATATCAAACGAAAATTATTAAATCAAATAGAAAAATAATCCAAGTAATTGCCGGTGCAGGAAGTGGTAAAACTCTTACCTTAACCGCAAAAATAAAATATTTAATTCAAAGAGGAATGAACCCAAACGAAATATTATGTATAACTTTCACAAAAGCAGCCGCATTAAGTCTACAAAATAAACTAGAAAAAGAAAATATAAAAATAAAAGTTCATACCTTTCACAGCTTATCTTATAACCTTATCAAAAATCATTATCCAAATAATTTAGTAAATATAAACGTATTAAATGAGATAATTGAAAAACACTTAGAAAAAATAAACATAAATGATTATACATACCAAACCAAAAATAATTCTAAAAACAATTTAAAAGAAACAATAAATAGATTTATAACCTTATTCAAAAGTAATAATTATAAAAAGGAAAAATTCAAAGAATTCAGTAAAATAAATAAAGAAACTAATGATTATTATAAATATTCAAAACATAATAATTTTTTAAAATTAACTAAAAAAATATACCTAGATTACCAAAAATATTTAATTAAAAATAATAATATTGATTTTTCAGATATGATTAACCTAGGAATAAATGTTATAAACAAATATGGAATATATCCATACAAATACATAATAATAGATGAATACCAAGATATATCAAAAAATAAATGTGAACTTATAAAAGAAATCATCAAAAAAACAAATGCCAAATTACTTGTTGTTGGAGATGATTGGCAGTCAATCTATTCATTTACAGGAAGTAACCTAGAAGTATTCACAAATTTTAAAAAATATTTTCCACACACTAAAAGATATTATTTAAAAAATACATACCGAAATAGTAAACAACTGTTAAATATAACTAGTAAGTTCATAAAACAAAACCCCAATCAACTTTCAAAAAAATTACTTTCAATTAAAGAAAATAATAAACCAATTAAAATCTATTATTACAAAGATAATATAAACAAACCTTTAACGCATATAATTGAAAAATTAAAAGATAAAGAAACATTAATTTTAGGAAGAAATAATAAAGATGAAATAAAAAATCTACCAAAAAATGTGAAATTCCTAACCATTCATAAATCAAAGGGATTAGAAGCAGATAATGTAATAATAATTAATCTTACAGATGAAAATAATAGTCTTCCGTCAAAACAAATAGTAAATGAATTTTTAAAATATGTCGTTCAAATAAAAGATGATTATCCATTTTCAGAAGAAAGAAGACTATTTTATGTTGCCCTAACAAGAACAAAAAATGATGTCTATCTGCTCGTCCCCGAAAATAATCCTTCAATATTTGTAGAAGAATTAATAAATAAACATAAAAATAAAATAGAAATTAATAGTAAATTTTTGTAAACAATATATAAATATACGATAATTCTTTAAAAAAGTTACCTTTTCACTACATAATTTTCACAAATAAATGATAAAACCAATATATGGTTTTATTTTTTTAAATTTCATTGAAAAAATTGTTGACATATGTAATACAAAAGAATATACTATACAAGTAAACGAAATTGGTATATTAGTTTACTTTTAAAGAAGGTGACGAAATGACAAAAAAAGAAGAAGTAATAAACGCATCTAGAAATTTATTTGAAACTTATGGTTTTAAGAAAGTTACAATGGACGAAATTGCTAGAGAGTCAAACGTAAGTAAAAAAACAATATATAGTTATTTTAAAGATAAAGATGATCTAGTAAAGTATTTTCTAAAAGAAGAATTACAGAAAATGAAAAATATAATTGAAACAACAGCTAAAGAAGATATACCATTTGCTGATAAAATTCATGAAATAATATATAATTTACTATCATATAGAAAAGAAGAAAAACTATTACGTTTGTTTACAGAAGAAGCAAAAAAATTACCTTTTGGTATCGCAAATGAATGTTCAAACGAATTAACAAATAATATTATGGCTGAAATTCAAAAACTAGTAAAAAAAGCTATAGAAGAAAAATACATTCAAAACTGTGATCCAAAGCTAACATCATTCATTATATACAAATTATATTTCGCAATAATGTTTGAATACGATGGATCAATTAATAAAAAGGAAGTCACTGAAAAACTTATGTATTTCCTAAAAAACGGATTATTTAATTAAAGGGGGAATTAAATATGAAAAAAATAATTGAAAACAAAAATTTTATAAAAATCATCGTCATATTAGGAGTTATCATCCTGCCACTTTTATATAGCTTAATTTACCTAAAAGGTTTCTGGAATCCATATGGAAACTTAAGTGAAGTAAAAGTTGCCATTGTAAATGAAGATAAGTGTGAAGAAAATTGTAAATCAACCGAACTTATCGACAAATTAAAAAAAGGTGATGTCTTTGATTTTAAAGTAGTTTCAGGAAAAGAAGCTAAAGAAGGATTAAAAGACCTTGAATATTATGCAGCCATAACAATACCAAGTGATTTTACAAGTAGTTTTGAAGATGCTGCAAGTAAAGATCGTCACGAAGCCACTTTGATATATACACCAAATAAAAAATCAAACTACTTAGCCGCACAAATTATAAGTAATGCAGTAAACAAAATTCAAGCCGAACTTCATTCCGAAGTATCTAAAGAAGTTGTAAATACTTTAACTGGAAAGTTAGATGAAGTTCCAAGCCAAACAAAACAAATTGAAAACGGATTAAATACTATTTATGAAGGTTCATCAAAATTAAATTCTGGTGCTACTGAACTTAAAAATGGTACAAATACTTTAAATACAAACTATCAAGCCTTTGATGGTGGTATAAACGAACTTACAAATGGATTAAACACATTAAAAACAAATTATAATACTTTAAATAATGGTATCAATGAAATATATGATAGTGTTCACAGTGAATTAGTTCCATCCGTAAAAAACAGTGTAGATAAATTACAAAACGGTGTTAATGAACTTAAATCAGGAAGTAATGAATTAACAAATACTATCCAAAATACAGATTATCAAAATCAAATGAATACATTTATGGATAGAACAAATGCCGTATATAGTGGACTTTCACAAATATGTAATGATCCAAATTATGCACCACTAATAAATTCAAATGAACAATTAAAACAAACATGTCAAGTAGCAGTTGGATACACAACTGTTGATCCACAAACAAACCAAACACCAATTAAATTACTTCAAAATGGAACGAACCAAATTATTGAGGGACAAAATAAATTAAATAATGGAATTAACGAATTTTCTAATAATTTATCACAAATTGGAAGTTTAAATAATGGATTAAATAAACTTGATGAAGGACTTTTAAATTTACAAAATGGTTCATCTAAAGTTAAAAATGGTATTGATACCTTAACAAATGGTGCAGATACACTTAATACAAATTCAGCAAAAATTAAAAATGGAATCGGTACCCTTAATTCATCAATGACTACATTAAAAGATGGTACTAATACTTTAACAAATGGAGTAAATACAGCCAAAACTGAAATAGGAAATAAAATTTCAGAAACAGAAAACCAGTTAAAAGACCTAAACGGTTTAGGAAACTATACTGCTGACCCAGTTAAAGTAAAAGAAGAGTCTTACGGTACAGTAAATCAATATGGATTATTCTTCACACCATACTTTATGTCTTTATCATTATGGGTAGGTGGAATATTAATTATGGTCGGTTTATACTATGACCCAGATAATAGATTTAAAATATTAGGTCGTGACAGTAAGAAAAAAGGTTTACGTTTAGTACTTTATAATATTATCGGAATTATCCAAGCAATTGTTTTAGCAGTAATCTTAAAAGCATGTACAGGATTTACTATAACTAATTTCTGGTTATACTATGGAAGTTGTATACTAATATCATTAGCATTCCTATCAATCATAATGTTCTTATTCTTTAACTTTAAAGATGTCGGAAAATTCATTTCTATAGTAATGCTTGTATTACAACTTGCCGCATGCGGAGGTACATTCCCAATTCAAACTGAACCATCATTCTACCAAACAATATATAACTTTATGCCAATGAGATATTCAGTTGAATTGTTACGTGAATCTTTAATCAATATCAACAGTGAAATAATAATAAAGGATATGACTGTTTTAGGATTAATATTTATTGTATTCGGAGCTTTAACACTAATAACTGGATACATTAAAACAAAAAAACAAAATGAAAAGAAAAATAGAGTTAAAAAGGTAGCTTAACTCCTTTTTCTTACCCAAAATCATTTTAATAAACCTTAAAATGTGGTATAATTACAAAGAAAAGAAATATTAAAACAGGTGATAAACATGGATAAAAAGCACTTAGCTGTAAAATATATTAAAGAAAAAATGAATGGAAAGACATTTTTAACATATAAAGAAATAGCTGAAATAACTGGATACCATCCTAAATACATATTAAAATTAAAAAAAGATTTAATAAATGATAATATAACCTTCGTTCACGGTAATAAAAACAGAGTTCCATCTAACGTTATGCCAGAAGAAGAAAAAAAGAAAATAATTGACCTTTACAAAAAAAGTAATGTAAGTATCAGAAAGTTTAGTAAATTTTATAATAAAAGAAGTTATTCATGTATTTATAATTTATTAAAAGAAAATAATTTAATCAAAAGTCATAAATAAATGACTTTTTTTGTCACTTAAATTAATGTCTAAAGCAAATTTCTCCTAAATAAAATATTATAGGAGGTAACATTATGAAAGGACTAACAAATGAAGAAGTAATTAAAAGTAGACAAGAATCTGGCAGCAACATAATAAAAACCGTAAAAAAAGAAAGTTTCGTTAGAAAAATGTTAGCTACCCTAGGTGACCCAATAATAAAAATATTATTAATTGCCTTAGCTATCAAAACACTATTTTTATTCCAAAATTTTGACTGGTATGAAACAATTGGCATTGTAATTGCCATATTTCTAGCCTCATTTATATCAACATTATCCGAATATGGCAGTGAAAAAGCTTTCGAGCAAATGCAAGAAGAAGCTTCTAAAATAAAAACAAAAGTAAGAAGAGATATTAAATTAAAAGAAATTTCTATTGATGAAGTTGTCGTAGGTGATATTATCACACTCCAAACAGGTGATGAAATTCCTGCCGATGGTGAAATAATTGAAGGAAAAATACGAGTAAACGAATCAAACCTAAATGGAGAAATGAAAGAAATAACCAAAGAAAAATCATCTAAAGTATATCGCTCAACCGTCGTTTATTCAGGTAATGCCATCATGATAGTAAAAAAAGTAGGAGACAAAACCGTATATGGTAAATTAGCTGAAGAAGTAAGTGAAAAAAAACCAGACAGCCCTTTAAAACTTAGACTAGTAAAATTAGCCGAATTCATTAGTAAAATCGGATATATAGGAGCTATATTAGTCACACTATCATATTTGTTTTCAAAAATATTCATTGATAATAACTTTGATATAACAAAAATTCATGAAACTATAACAAATTTTCCTTTAATGTTTGCCTACATTTTAAAAGCCTTAACCTTAAGTGTAACTATTATCGTAGTGGCCGTTCCCGAAGGTTTACCAATGATGATAACTCTAGTCCTTTCATCAAACATGAAACGCATGCTTAAAAGTAATATTTTAGTTAGAAAATTAATGGGAATTGAAACTGCAGGCAATATAAATATTTTATTTACAGATAAAACAGGAACCATAACTAAAGGTAAATTGAGTGTTATTGCTATAACTGACCCAAAAGGAAATACATATAAAAATGAACAAGAATTAAAACAAAATAAAAATTATTATACCAGAGTAAAATTATCATTAACTGCTAATAATGAAAGTAATTATGATGAACATGGAAAAGCTATAGGTGGTAATATCACCGATAGAGCTATACTAGATTTTTTTAAAGAAAAAAATCCAAATTATAAAATAATCGATAAAATTCCATTCTCTAGTGAAAATAAATACTCAAGTGTCAAAGTATCATATGAAAATAAAACTGTAAATTTAATAAAAGGAGCTCCAGAAGTAATTCTTAAAAACGCCATGTATTATTATGATAATGATAAAAAAAGACCGCTTTTAAGCAAAAAAAAATTAGAAGAAAGTATTACCCTAGCCGCTAAAAAAGGTATGCGTGTTTTAGCCTTTGGTACAAGTGAATCATTTAATAATGTAAACAAACTAACTTTAATCGGTTTTATATTTATCAAAGATGAACTAAGAAAGGAAGCAATTGAAGGAATAAAACAAATAAAAAAAGCTCATATAAAAACAATTATGATAACGGGAGATAATGTCGAAACAGCCAGAAGCATTGGAAAAGAAGTAGGACTTATCACATCTAATAACGACATTATTTTAACTAGTAAAGAACTTAAACAAAAATCAGATGAAGAAATAAAAAAAATACTACCAAATATAAAAATAATCGCAAGATCACTTCCTCAAGATAAAAGTAGACTCGTAAAAATCGCCCAAAGTATGAATCTAGTCGTTGGAATGACTGGTGACGGTGTAAATGATGCACCCGCACTCAAAAAAGCTGATGTCGGTTTCGCCATGGGCTCAGGTACAGAAGTCGCCAAAGAGGCCAGTGATATAGTAATTTTAAATGATAACTTATTATCACTATCAAAAGCAGTTTTATATGGAAGAACAATTTTTAAAAGTATAAGAAAATTTATAATATTTCAGTTAACCGTAAATCTATGTGCCGTCAGCATCTCAATAATCGGACCATTTATAGGTGTGGAAACCCCAGTTACCGTTATCCAAATGCTGTGGATAAATATGGTTATGGATACTTTAGCAGGAATAGCATTTTCTTTCGAACCACCACTTGAAGAATATATGGATGAAAAACCAAAACAAAAAGATGAACCAATTATAAATAAATATATGATTAATGAAATATTATTTACAGGAACTTTTTCCGCATTAATGTGTATCGTATTTTTAAAAGCCCCATTTATTCATAATATTTTTAGAGATGGACCAGATGATAAATATTTAATGACTGCCTTTTTTGGCCTATTTATATTTATGGGAATATTTAACTCCTTTAATGCCAGAACCCATAGGTTAAATTTACTTTCTCACTTAAAAGAAAATAAAGTTTTCCTTATTGTAATAACCTTTATACTAATTGTCCAAATCTGCCTAATGTATTATGGTGGAAACCTATTTAGAACATATGGCCTAAATACCTTAGAATTTGAAGTAATGTTAGCCTTAGCTTTAACAGTAGTGCCAGTAGACTTTCTAAGAAAATCATATTTAAGAAAACTAGGTGAAATCGGAGGAGTATAAGTTGCTTTTTACCCCAAAAATAGTATAATATACCAAGAAGGAAGTGGTATGTATGAAAATAAATAATTTCAAGGCATTTAAATTAATAAAAGAAAGTAAATTAACTAATAATAAAGCAGTATTAGCCGCTATATCAGGTATAACAAGTCTTTCTTTAATTATAGCCCTAGGTGGATGTTCATCCAATCAAAATTCAAATACTGAATCAACACCTACCATCACAAGTGAACCAGTTCAAACAGAAACACCATCAGAAACAAATGATGCAGACACAAAAGTTGGAATGGCTATTGAAGAAATGAATAAGGGATTAAATAAATTAGATGAAGCCAGCAAAGAAGCTTGGGATAGCCCTGCAACTAAAGAAACTAGAGAGCAAGTATATGCTGAATTTCAAACACTTCTTGGATTTATATTTAATGGTGAAGAAATAGACGGTGTTAAATACAAAGATCTTAGCGACGAAGGAAAAGAAAAAGTAAAAAACTTCTTTAATAAATTAGACGAAAAAATCAATGAATGGGTACCAGACTATAAAGAAAAATTACAAGACTGGACAGTAGAAAAAGGTTCTAAAGGCCTAGACCTTTATGAAAAAGCAAAACAAAAATTAAAAACATATAAAAATGATGTAATAGAAGAATATAATAAAACATACCAAAAATAGGAAAAGTCCTATTTTTTTGTTAACTTCTTGCAATTGTAATTAACAAAAAATTATGGTATATTTGAAAGTGGAAAATATTCCCAGTAGGAAGTTGGAGATTAAATGATAAATTTTATTATATGTGATGATAATTCAAATCAACGCACCAAAATCGAAAATATTGTTCACAGTTATATGATGAAAAATAAACTCGAATATCAAATACACCTATTTGAAGATTACAATAGCAATTTTCTAAAAATCATACAAAAGCCAATGCCTTTTAAAATATATATCCTAGATATTGAAACTCCCTCAAGATCAGGGATTGATGTAGCCAGAATGATTAGAGCTAAAGATACAAATAGTGCCTTAATATTTATAACTGGTCATAATGAATTAAGTGAAAATATATTAAAACATAATTTCCTCTTTCTATCATTTATAAATAAATTTGATAATAGTGAAGCAAGATTAAAAGATGCCATCAAAGAAGCTATAAAAATATTTGATTTAAAACCAATGTTAAGATTTAAAGAAGGTAAAACAAATTATAGTGTAGCCAGCAAAGATATCCTTTATATAACAAGAGATAGTGTTGAAAGAAAAAGTATAATTGTAACTGATTACAGCTCATTTAAATTAAATAAATCTATATCTGAAATAAAAGAAATGTTAGATGATGATTTTATTCAAACACATAGAGCATGTATTGTAAATTCTAGAAGAGTTTTATCATATAACAAATCAAAGAAAATTATTACGTTTGATAATGGTGAAACTATAGATATAGTATCTACAAGGTTTGTTAGAAATAAAGATGCCTATGAGTGATACACTACTAATGATAATTACAACATTTGTAAGTGATTTAGGAATAACAATATTTCAAATTTATTGTTGGAAAAACCTATTAAAGAATGATGTGGATAATGTAAATAATAAAATTTTATTAATTCTTTCAATATTAACAATATCCTTATTAGTGGATATCTCTAGCTATGTATTTTTCCAACCAATACGAATTATAGCTTGTTTTGCAATATTAACATTAATATGCTATCTCATGATAAACAAAAACGTAAGGAAGTCATTGGAAGTTGTGGTAATATCCCAAGCAATAATATGGATATCTGAATTCATTCTATCAATTACCTATCAGTTGATTTCGAATGGAAAACCTTTCATTAATTTAGAAAAACCTATACCGTTTTTAATATTTAATATAATTTTGATAATCATATCATACGGAATTTTTAAGACTAAAACACCGACTAAAATATATAAGCAGATATCAAAAAATGAAAAATATAAAAGTGGAAGAAATCCAAATATAGGTTATTTTATTGGAATAATAATTATAATGATAATTTCTTTAATTGAAAGTTATATGAATATTCCGTTTGTTATTGTATCTATTACCAATATAATAATGACAATATTTTTTGTATTTTTAATATTTAAAATGTCAAATGTTGAAGATAAATACAATAATGTAAATAAGAAATATCGAACCAGTATAAATGGGTTAAGAGAATATGAAGAGATGATGGATAAATATCGTGTTGTAAATCATGAAAATAAGAATACCCTTTTAGAAATAAGGGGTATGCTTGCGCATGAAGATTCAAAAGATAAAATAATAAAAATGATTGATAATACAATTGACAATAAAATAAAAGATAATGAAAAAATTATGCATAAAACAGTTAAAATTCCAGAAGGTGGACTTAGAGGTATTATATATTCTAAGATATGTGTTATGGATGATCTTAAAATAAAATATAAATTAGATATCGCAAATGATGTAAGAACTGTTGACTTAATAAATTTAGATGATGATGTTATTGTTAATATTTGTAAAATATTAGGAGTATTTATTGATAACTCAATTGAAGAGGTAAGAAACCTTAAGAAGAAAAATATTGGTATAGAAATATACGTAATTGATGACACGTTATCTATTGATATATCGAATAATTATAAAGGAGATATTGATATTGATAAAATTGATAATGCCGGATATACAACAAAAGGTAAAGGTCATGGTTATGGACTAGCTTTAGTAAATAAAATATTAGATGAAAACAAAGATATATTAGAAAATGAAAGAATGATTGATAAAAATACATTCACGCAGTGTCTAAAAATAAAATTAAAACAAGAATAATCCCCACCTATTCTTGTTTTTGTATGAAGTTCATTTGATTAAACTTTTTGGACACTCTGGTTCTTCAATCCACATAAAATGGCAACCAACACTACCTAAGCCTGCAAAGAAAGACCCAACAGTTGCTAAAGCTGAAGCTATAAAACTCATACACTCACCTCCTTTAAATATGTTTTATAATTATCATATGATTGATGTGTAAGCTTATAGGTAATAGGAGATACCATAACACACTGAATAACAAGTGTAAAAATAAGACTATTAGACATAAAATTATCATTAAGGGTCAAAGACAAAATAGTAAATATCAAAGCAATAAATGTAGATAAAAATTTATAAACGTCTCTTCTTTTTTGACTAACAATTGGTCTTTTTTTAGTATCAGCTGGACTATATAAATATAAATACATAATTGTAAAAGCCCCAACAACAAGTTTTATATTTATTGGAATAAAAATAATTTTACTTAAATAAGTTGCTCCTAAGAAACATATAGTAGATGTTACCAAACAAATCCAGCTTTTAGTAGCATGAATTCCAAAAGAAACACTTCTTATAATATTATAGAAAATCATAAATATAAGTAGGTCCCAAAAAATCCCCAAAAAATAAGCAATCAAAAATATAATAATAGATTTCGAAATTGTCATATATAGACCTGTTAGGCCATATTCAATTTCTTCTAACTTTTCATTAGAATAACCTTTATCATACTTTTTGATTGCATATAAACATTTATCAATAACAAATTTTCTCATAAAACATACTACTTTCTAACTAGGTATTACCCCTACTAGTTAAATAATAACACCATTTTCTAAAGAAAGTTTTCAACTATGCTCCAATGATTAAAAATTTTGTCTGAATGATATTTTTGTGTTACTATTCGTAGCACTTTTGAACGTTTAGACAAAAAACTCGTACATTCAGACATAGTTATACAATTTAAACAATATTTATAGTAAAATAATATTTGCCGGCAAACAATGCAGAAAACGACAAAATCTGCATCCAAAATGTAGTATCTTAATTTTGTAAAAGAATTACTAGAAGGGAGATGTAAGAGTGAAAGGCAAAGTTAAATGGTTCAACAATGAAAAGGGTTACGGATTCATCGAATATAGCGATCAAGAAGATATCTTTGTTCATTATTCAACAATTCTTACACCGGGCTACAAAACACTTGTCGAAGGCGAAGAAGTCGAGTTTGACTTAGTAAGAACTGACAAAGGCCTACAAGCTAAAAATGTTGTCGAACATAAAGCGACATTAGTATAGTAAATCAAGAAGCTACCAAAACAAGGTGGTTTTTTTGTCAATTAATATCATAATTTTATTAAAAAAATAAAATATGGTATAATATAATCGGAAGGTGATAATATGAAATGTAATATTCATGGCAAAAAAGTCAAAGTAACTGATGACTTAAAACAATATGTTGAAAAGAAACTATCTAAATTAGATAAGTATTTTGAAGATGCTGACGCATATACAGCAGAAGTAGTCATCCGTTCAGTATCCCCTAATCAAAAGGTTGAAGTGACTATTCCAATTAAAAGAATGATTTTAAGAGCTGAAGAAAGTCATAAAGACCCATTTGCCGCAATTGATCTAACAATAGATAAATTAGAAAGACAAATGCGCAAAAGCAAAACAAGAATGAATAAAAAAGCAAACAAAGATAAAATAGCTGGTATAATAACTGATTTTAAAATCGAAAAAGATGAAAACGATAAAACTAAAGTCGTAAAAAGAAAAGATATTGAATTAAAACCAATGAGTGAAGAAGAAGCTATCTTACAAATGAATTTAATTGACCATAACTTCTTTATTTTCCGTAATGATAAAAGTGGTGACATAGAAGTTATCTATAAACGTGATGATGATAATTATGGTTTAATCAAAGAGAAATAAAAACAAAAATCGCATAAAGCGATTTTTATTTTCAAAATATTATTACTTTTTACCCGTAAATACTATGAATTTTAACCTTTTTTTGATAAAATACTATATAGACGAAAGGATGTAGAATATGAACTTCATAAGAAAAATGTTTGATCATGAATACAAAGAACTAGAAAAATTTAAAAATATTGCAATCCAAATAGATGATTTAGATGAAGAAATGCAAAAATTAACTGATAAACAGTTAAAAGCCAAAACAGAAGAGTTTAAAGAGAGATTAAAAAACGGTGAGACATTAGAAGATATTAAAGTTGAAGCCTTCGCAGTTGCTAGAGAAGCTGCATACCGCGTAATTGGAGAAAAACCATATTTTGTTCAATTACTTGGTGGACTTGCAATCCATTATGGTAATATTGCTGAAATGAAAACTGGAGAAGGAAAAACTCTTACATCAATTTTACCCGCATACCTTAATGCCTTAACAGGTGAAGGTGTTCACATAATTACTGTTAACGAATATCTAGCAGGCAGAGATGCTAACTGGATGGGTAAAATATACGAATTTTTAGGACTAACTGTTGGTATTAACTACCGTGAATATACACCTGAGCAAAAACGTGAAGCATATAACTGTGATATCATGTACTCAACTAATAATGAAATTGGTTTTGATTACCTAAGAGATAATATGGTTGTAAGAGCTGAAGATCGAGTTCAAAGACCATTAAATTTTGTTATCATCGATGAAGTTGACTCAGTTTTAATCGATGAAGCAAGAACACCTCTTATTATTTCTGGTGGTCAAATGCAATCTGCAAATCTATACATGCAAGCAGATAAATTTGCCAAAACATTAAAAGAAAATGATGGATATATTTATGACCCAAAAACAAAAGCAACATCATTAGACGCTGAAGGTATAAAAAGAGCTGAAAAATTCTTTAATGTAAAAAATTTATATGATATCGAGCATGCAACATTAGTACACTTTATTAATCAATCTTTACACGCTAATTTTAGTATGAAAAAAGACTTTGATTACGTCGTTCAAGACGATAAAATCGTTATTGTTGACCAATTTACTGGTCGTTTAATGCCAGGAAGAAGTTTCTCAGATGGTCTTCACCAAGCTATAGAAGCTAAAGAAGGCGTAAAAATCAATGAAGAAACAAAAACACTCGCAACAATCACATTCCAAAACTTATTCAGAATGTATAAAAAAATTGCTGGTATGACAGGTACTGCAAAAACCGAAGAAGAAGAATTTAGAGATATTTATAACATGTATGTTATTCAGATACCAACTAATAAACCTGTAATAAGAGAAGATTTACCAGATTTAGTATATGCTACAGAAAATGGTAAATTCAAAGCAATCGTTAGAAAAATAAAAGAAATACATGAAACAGGTCAACCTATTCTAGTAGGTACAGTATCAGTAGAAAATAACGAAAGATTAAGTGCTTTGTTAAAAAAAGAAGGATTAAAGCATGAAGTGTTAAATGCTAAGAACCACGCAAGAGAAGCTGAGATAATTGCTAAAGCCGGT
>CACZST010000023.1 GCA_902783895.1 uncultured Erysipelotrichaceae bacterium | reverse complement strand
TACCTAAACTTAAAAAAATAAAAAATCGCCATATAGACGATAATTTTGTTTTGTTCATTTGTGGCACTATGTATTGACAAAAATCACAAAAAGTTATAAAAAATATTGAAAAACAAAAACATTTATATTAGAATATAACACGGATATTAAAATAGGAAAATTTGAAGTATTAAGTAATATAGTAAGGTAGGTGGTATTATGACAGAAATAAATGAGGAGAAACATTTATTAGATGTTCAAAATGAATATGATGAAATAATTGAAGATACAAATTTAAAAATTAAAAATTTACCTAATTTTTATCAAAATAATTACGATAAAATGTTAGAAGAAAAAGAAAGATTAATATCTAAAATAAATGTTTTAAATAAAGGTAAATTAAAACCTTATTTCGCAAGAATTGATTTTGAAAATAGTGAAAATATAAAAGATGTTTGTTATATCGGAAAAGTTGGAGTAATGAATTACGATAATAAAATTATTACTGTTGATTGGAGAGCTCCAATCGCCAGTTTATATTATGATTCAAATATAGGAAATGCCTCTTATATTTCTCCAGAAGGTAAAGTAGATGGTAAACTACTTGCCAAAAGACAATATGAAATAGAAGATGGTAAATTATTAAGTTATAATGATGTTGATACAGTAAGTAATGATGAACTTTTAAAACCTTATTTAGGTGTTTCCGCCGATAATAGATTAAAGAATATAGTATCAACTATTCAAAGTGAGCAAAATCAAATAATTAGAAAGCCTTTAAAACACAATTTAATTATTCAAGGAGTTGCTGGAAGTGGTAAAACAACAGTTGCTCTCCATCGAATCGCATACTTAGTTTATAATAACCGGGATATTTATAAATCAAATCAATATATGGTAATTGGTCCAAATAAATTTTTTGTTAATTATATTTCTAGTATTTTACCTGATTTAGATGTTAATGGAGTTTCACAATATGATTTACCTGATTTTGCAGAAGATTATTTAAAAGAAAAATTAAATGTTCAAAATTCTTTAGATATTGAAGAAGATAAAGTAAAAGATATTTATCCATATTATGTCACATCAATGGAATTTAAAGATAATATAGATAAGTATTTTAATGAATATAGAAAAAACTTAATTCCAAATGAAGATTTATATTTTAAAAACTTTAAAATATTAGATTATCAAACTATTAAAGATACTTACTTATCAGTAAATGATAATACTCATAAAAATTTAAAAGTAAAAGTAGATAAAACAATATCAATCTTATCTAATATAATTGAAGAAAAACAAGATATAATTCTGCAAAATATTTTAAAAATTGCGTTACTTAAAAATCCATCAAAAGAAGAAATAAAAGAAAGAGAGTTACTTAAAAAAGAGTTAAATTTAAAAGGAAGTAATATCTTAAAAAACTACTTTAAAAAATTGATAAAAAATCCATTTAAAATTTATTCAGATATTATCAAAAAAGATAACTATTTAAAAGAAAAAGGTTACAGTAATAATGAAAAAGCTAAACAAATATTAAAAAAAGATTTAAGTATTGAAGATTTAACACCTCTTATGTATATCAATTATAAATTATATGGGGCAGGTGATTTTACTAAATATCGTCATGTGGTTATTGATGAAGCCCAAGATTATAATGTATTTACCTTTTATGTTTTGAAAAAAATAATGAATAAATCTACATTTAGTATATATGGTGATTTAGCTCAATCACTATATTCATATAAAAGCATTAAAAATTGGGAAGAGTTATTAAAACCAGTTTTTGATGAAAAATGTGAGATAATGAATTTGAAAAAAAGTTATAGAACAACCATAGAAATAATGAATGAAGCCAATAAAATAAATAATCTTTTAAATTACCTTAAAGCTGAGCCAGTTATAAGACATGGTGAAAAAGTAAAATATATTGATTACTCAAATGATTTAAAAACCTTACTAAAACAAAATATAAAAGATTTAAAAGAAAAAAAAGATAACTTCCAAAAATTTAGAATTTTCATCTGGCATCTGCTGTATACCAAGTTATTTAACTAAAGGATTAGAATTTGATGCTTCAATCATCATAGATACAAATGAAAATCATTTTGATAAAAATAGTGATATTGATATGAAACTACTATATGTTTCTATGACAAGAGCCTTACATGAATTAATAATTTTATATAAAAAATAAACTTCTATTTGAAAGTTTTTTTAAAACCTTCTTTTTATTAAAAATACGAAGCCAAAATATTAAAAATAAAATAGGAAATAATGATATAATGTTAAACAGAATGGAGGAGTAATATGATAATTACGATAAAAGATGATACAACTAGATTTGGTGTAAGAGTCGGAACAATAATCTTTAATCAAGACCATACTAAAGTTTTAGTGCAAAGACAAAAACATGACATTTATATGCTGCCAGGAGGAAGATTAGAAACTTTAGAAAATAGTAATAGTGCTATAAAAAGAGAATTAATAGAAGAATTGGGAATTGAATGTGATGTACATTTAAAATATGTATTAGAAGCAATTACAAATCTTCCGAATGGAACTAAATATCATGAAATTGGTTTTTACTATAATACACAAATTAATGAAAATGAAACAGGTTATGCTGATGACAAAGAATATGATTCTTTAGATGAAGAACATGATGGTAAATCTAAATTTAAGTGGGCAAAAATTTCAGAAATTGATAACTACAATTTTTTGCTTGATGTTTTAAAAGAGAAAATAAAAAATGATGATAATAATCAATTAGAACATATAATCTATGAAGAAAAATAATTTTATATAAAAAATAAGCTCCCATTTGGAAGTTTATTTTCTTAAAATCTTCTTTTTACTAAAAATACGAAGCCAAAATATTAAAAATAATGTCACAAAAGAGAAAAGACTCAAAACATAATTAAAGTGTCCGATATTATGTATAATATCGATTAAAACATCATTAGTCGACAAACCATCAATAAATGGTATATTAAATGCTGGTATATTAATTCTGTATATTAAATGCTGATTTGGATATAAAAATGTATTTAAAAATATATAATTAGCCCCATGTTTAATAATAAGGTTTGCTAAAAAAGCAAATAATATTTGAATCCAAAAAATTAATATTCCTTTGTAAGAAAAAGCTGGTTTATAATTCTTGGTAATATATACACCAATAAAAAGTAAAACAGAATGATATAAATAACAGTCGATAACCTTAAAAGCAAAAAAGTTGTGTGGATTAGTTAAGACAATCGCAAAAAGAGCAAATAAAATACCAAATGGTCCTAAATAATCTAAAATAAACTTTTTCTTAGTTATTAAATAAATAATTCCTATAAAAGCATATGTAAAACATAACTGAAGTGATAAACTAGAATATAAACTAAATCTGTGAGTTATAAGTAAGAATACCACTCTAAATATTTCTAATGCAAAAAGTAAAATAAGACTATTTTTTAAAATCTTATCGCTTTTTTTAAGTTTTATACCTATCAAAGATGAAATGAAAATTAATGAAAAAATAAACAATATATGAATTGCCGAATACATTTCCATCAAAATCACCTCTATAATAAAATTACTATAGAGGTGTGAAATATCTATTATATATATGTGAAATTAAAGTAAAAAGCTTAAGAAAATATTGAATGTATTCTTTTTTCTAAATAACTATGATAATATTAAAGTAGGTGGTACAAATGAAAAAAATATTACTAATCATTATGCTTTTATTTGCATTTAAAGTTCATGCTTTTGATATTACATCAAAAGAAGTAATACTATATAATTTAGATAATAATGAAGTATTATATGAAAAAGATGCTAACGAAAAAACTCAAATAGCAAGTTTAACTAAAATAATGACAGCTATTGTTACTTTAGATAATGTTCCTGATTTAAATAAAAGGGTAATTGTAACTAAAAAGGATCTTCAAAATATTGAAGAAAACAATCTAGCAACCGCTGGATTTACCTTAGGTGAAGTTGTCAGTTATAAAGATTTACTTTATGCCTTATTACTACCATCAGGTGCAGATGCTGCCCAAATACTTGCAAATAATATAAGTGATGATTTTGTTTCTTTAATGAATGAAAAAGCAAAAGAATTAAAACTTACAAACACGCATTTTCAAAATCCAATTGGTCTTGATAATAGTGAAAATTACTCGACAGCTTCAGATGTTGCTAAAATGTTTAAATATGCTTTAAAAAATAAAGAATTTAAAGAAATAATTCAAACTTCCACATACACATCATCAAATGGAAAAATCTTTTCATCATCAATTTTCAAAGCATCTAAAAAATATAATATTGGTGCGCCATATATATTAGGTGGTAAAACAGGAACAACTGATGGAGCCGGACTTTGCCTTGCATCAATTGCTAAAGCAAATGATGTAAATTATATGCTTATAACGATAGGCTCAACATATGATAAAAAAAGCCCACACCATTTAATTGATTCAAAAGAAATATATGATTATTATATTAGTAATTATTCAAATCAAATAATTGCTAAAAAAACAGATAAAGTATATAAAATAAAAACGAAATACTCAAGTGAAAAATATTACTATGTAACCCCAAATGAAGATATAAAAAAATACCTTCCAAATGATTATAATAAAAATGATATAACTTACAAATTTAAAGGATTAAAAGAAATAACTCCATTTACTAAAGAAAACACCAAAATAGGGAAGTTAGAAGTATATTATCAAGATAAACTTATAAATACCCAAACAATATATTTAAATAAAAAAATAGATTTCTCATTAATAAACTTTATTAAAGAAAATCTATTAATCATCATATCAGTAGTAGTTATAATAATATTAATAATAAAAAAATTGGTTTTATAAAGCCAATTTTTATTTATAAAGTTCATCCTTTAAAAGATCTAAATTTTCATTCATTATAGAAAAATAATCTTTATTTTCACTTCTTTCAATTTCACTAATATTAGATAAAGTATTCCATTTTTTAATTTCTAAATTATTTTCTTCTGCAAACTCTTTAACACCTTTTGAAACATCTTCATTATTTTTAACAAAAATATATTTTATTTTACCTTGTCTAACTAAATTTTTAACCTCATTTGACACCTTATTAAAATCATTATTTTTATCATCTAAAACATATACATCTAAACCATATTTTTCTAAATATTTAAACATATTATTATCACAAACTATCACATTAGTATTACCACCAGAAATAACGTTTTTAAATTCCGCATCTAAATTAGAAGCTTCAATCTTAAGTTTTTCATATTGCTCATCAATATAACTATTTAAATAATAACTATCAATATATTCATCTAAGCCAGCTTTAATGTTTTGAGCTACCATAAGGAAATTAGAAGGGTCAAGCCAAACTTCTTCTATACTATTATCGTATTCCATTGATAAAGTAGTATCAATAATCTTTAAATCCTTATTAACATCTCTCATTTTGGTAACATATACTTTTTCATCACTTAAACCATTAAATATAAACAAATCACTTTTACTATAATCACTTATTTGTTTACTAGTAAGTTTATATGTTTCAATATTAACACCATCTGGATAAATACTTTTAACCTTACTAAATTTACCATAAAGTCTTTTTGTAATATATTCAGTTGGATAATTCGTTGTATATATCGTAATATTTTCCATATTATCCCTTTTAATACAACCGGTTAAACAAAAACTAGTAATAACAACCATTAGTATTAATAAAATCTTCTTCATTATTTTTCCTCCTTAACTGGATCATATCCTTTCTTGCCAAAAGGATGACACCTCAGTATTCTACAAAAACCAAGTCTTAAGCCTTTTAAAACACCAAACTTTTCAATAGCTTCAATCATATAATTAGAGCAGGTTGGATAAAACCGGCAAAGCCCATGAACAAAGCTTGGAAAAGCTTGATATAATTTTATAACTCTTATAATTAATTTTTTCATTTCTATCCTCAAAAATAATTATACTAAAAATATCATAAAAAGTAAAACTCCTTTTTTTTAATATAAAATTGTGTTATAATACTTTCGGTGATTTATATGGAACTACTTAAACAGTTAAATATTAAACCTCATGACCTAAGTATTTATGAAACAGCTTTTGCTCATACATCTTATGCTAATGAGAAAAAAGTAAAAAGCTATGAACGTCTTGAATTTTTAGGTGATGCTGTTTTAGAATTATTAATGAGTAAATACTTATATAATATTAACAAATATGATGAAGGCCAAATGACTAAAATAAGAGCTCATTATGTTTGTGAAACCGCTTGCTACGAATATTCGTTAAAACTAGGTTTAGATAAATATTTAAAATTAGGTAATGGTGAAGATGAAAATGGTGGAAGAAAAAGTAAAGCAATTTTATCGGATATCTTTGAATCTTTCTTAGGAGCTTTATATCTTGACCAAGGAATTGAAGTAGCCGCAAAATTTTTTGAAGATAAAGTAATTCCATTAATTGAAAATCATGAAGTCGACTTCTTTGAAGATTATAAATCTGTTTTGCAAGAATACGCCCAAACAGATCGTAAAAGTTTAGAATATAAACTAACCGAAGAAACAGGACCCGCTCATAATAAAACATTTACCATTGCTGTAAGTATAGATGGTATTGTTTATGGAGTCGGAACAGCTGGCAGTAAAAAAGCCGCTGAACAAGAAGCCGCAAAAGAAGCTTTAAAAAAAGCACAGAAAGGAAATGTATCATGGGAAGAGCATATGAAGTAAGAAAAGCAAGTATCCAAAAAACTGGAGCTGCCAAAGCAAAATTATATTCAATGTACGCTAGAGAAATTTATCAAGTTGCTAAAAATGGGGGAGTAGAATTAGAAGGTAACCCTTCACTTAAAAGATTAGTTGAAAAAGCAAAAAAAGAACAAGTACCAAATGATATCATTAATAGAGCAATTGATAAAGTAAATAGTGGCGCAGATGAAACATATACATCTGTAAATTATGAAGTATTTGGACCAAATGGTTCAACTTTAATCATTAACTGTTTAACTGATAACTTAAACAGAAGTATCAGTAATGTAAGAGCTGCTTTAAACAAATGTCATGTTAAACTAGGTGCTCAAGGTAGTGTTAATTATATGTATGATCATCTAGCAATTGTTAGTTTCAAAGGCTTAAGTGAAGAAGAAACTCTAGACACTTTACTTGAAGCCGGTGTTGATGTTACTGATATTGAAACAGATGGTGACGAAGTTATCGTTTATGGTAATCCAAATGATTTAAATAGTATTAAAGAAGCTATATTAAATAAAAATAACAAAATAGAATTTGATTTAGATGAAATAAGTTTTCTTCCAAAAGAAAAAGTTACTTTAGAAGGTGAAGACTTAGAAACATTTAACCGTCTTTTATCAATGCTTGATGAAGTTGACGATGTAAATCATGTTTATCACAATGTTGAGCTTTAGGCTCTTTTTTTCTTCTAAAACTATTTAAATTGTGATAAACTATTTATTAGGTGAGATGTATGAAAACAAGTTTACTTCCAGCAGATACTTATATTGTTAAAAATAATACTATTTTAAACAATGAAACCAGAATAATATTAACTAAATTATACCAACCAATAATTGGAAGTATGGCCATAAGTTTATATCTTACATTCTGGGATAATTTAGACACCTCACAAATCATTAGTGGTGAAATAACTCATCATAATTTAATGTGTCTAACTAGATTAAAATTAGAAGATATTCTAGAAGCAAGAGAAAAATTAGAAGGAATTGGCCTTGTTAAAACATACTTAAAAAAAGGTGATATTAATAATTACATATATGAATTATATTCACCACTTGACCCTAAAGAATTTTTAGAAAACCCTATTTTATCAATAACTTTATTAAGCAATATTGGTGAAAATGAATTTAAAAAAATAATTAATTTTTTTAAAACCCCAAAAATTAATTTAAAAGATTATGAAGATGTATCATGCAGCTTTGCTAAAACCTTTGATGTTTCTGGCTCCTTGCCAATTGAAAACACTGAAAATTTAAGAAAAGTAAGGCAACTTGATATCTTAGTAGATGATAAAATAGACTTAAATAATGTATTAGCGCTTATTCCAAATGAAATATTAAATAAAAGGTCTGTAACTAAAGATACTAAATCACTAATTTATAAATTAGCTTTTATATATAATTTAAAAGAAAATGATTTAAGTGAATTAATAAGAAACTCCATTAATGAAAAACATATTATTGATAAAATTCTTTTAAGAGAAAATTGTCACAGTTATTATACATTTGAAAATAAAGGTGAAACCCCAACATTAGTTTATAAAAATCAGCCTGATTATTTAAGAAAAAGAGTAAGCGACACATCTAAAAAATCTAAAATAATTCATACCTTTGAAACAATGACACCATACGATTTCTTAACTGGTAAAAATAAAGGAGTAAGACCTAGTAAAAAAGATTTACAAGTTCTAGAAACCTTACTTGTTGATTATGACCTAACCCCAGGTGTCGTTAATGTTTTAATAGATTATGTCTTAAAAATAAATGATAATAAACTAACTAAAAATTTCATGTTAACTATAGCTTCTCAGTGGAAAAGAGCAAACATAAAAACTGTTGAAGATGCGATGGAATTATGTAAAAAAGAAAACAAAACTAAAACTAAAATATCCAAAAGAGTAGTTAAAAAAGAAGAAATCCCACAGTGGTATGGAAAAAACATTGAAAAAGAAGAAGCTTCTTTCGAAGATTTAGCCAAATTAGAAGCTGAACTTAAAAATTTATAGGAGGTATGTATGCTTAAAGTATCTGAAAATTTAAAACAAAAATCTAATTTAGATTACTTATTAGATAGTGAATATGATGAAGCTTTAAAAGACGAAAATTTTAAAAAATATGTAAGCCATATAAATTTAAAAAGAGAAGTCTTAAAAAAATATACATCAAATCTTCAAATAAGTTTAAATGATTATCTTTCAAGTCAAACACCTCATCATTTATTTGACTGCCCTAATAAATTAAAAGGATATATTTATATGCCTAAAGTAGTAGATAATATGCTTGAATTTTCTTATGTGCCATGTATTTGTAAAAAAGAATTTGATAAAGAAAATTACTATCATGATAATACCTTACTTTTCAATGTACCTTATGAAATTAAAAACGCTAACTTAAAAGATATTTATAAAGAAGATAAAAATCGTCATCATATAATTTTATGGTTAGCAAACTTTATTAAAAATTATAAAAAAGACAAACATCAAAAAGGACTTTATTTGCATGGTAACTTTGGTTGCGGTAAAACATACTTAATTGCTGCTACCTTTAATGAACTTGCTAAACAAAATATTAAAAGTGCTATTGTCTTTTGGCCAGAATATTTAAGAGATTTAAAAGATAGTTTTAACTCTCCATCAAAAACAGAATTTTCTAAAAAATACAATTATTTAAAGAAAGTTCCTTTACTTTTAATTGATGATATCGGTGCTGAAGCAACAACCCAGTGGTCTAGAGATGAAATATTATGCCCCTTACTTCAATACCGTATGGATGAAAAATTACCAACCTTTTTCACCTCAAACCTTGATCTTAAAAATTTAGAAAATCATTTATCAATAACAAGAGATGGAACCGAAGAAATTAAAGCTGGAAGAATAATATCAAGAATTAAACAATTAGCAGAATCAAAAGAAATGTTAAGTGAAAATTTAAGAAAATAATTTTCATTTTTTTCTTATTTTGGCAAAATATTACAGTATATTATTTAAAAAAAGACTAAATCATGCTATAATATAAAAAGTTTGGAGGAGTTATAAATGAGAGAATTTACTCAGCAAGAATTAGTTAGAAGAGAAAAAGCTGAAAACATAAAAAATCTTGGAATTGATCCATATGGACATAAATTTGAAAGAACAGGATATGCAAAAGAAATAAAAGATAAATATCAAGATATCCCACATGATGATTTTGAAAATATAAATGATGAATATACTGTAGCTGGAAGAATAATGTTTATAAGAAAAATGGGAAAAGCATCATTCTTTACAATTCAAGATAAAACAGGAAAAATACAAATATATATTTCTATAAATGATATTGGTGAAGATAGTTATAATTTATTTAAAACTGCTGACCTTGGAGATATTGTTGGTGTAACTGGTAAAGTTATGAAAACTAAAACAGGTGAAGTAACATTAAAATGTTTAAAATATACTCACTTAGTTAAAGCTTTAAAACCACTACCAGAAAAATTCCATGGACTAACAGATATAGAAGAAAGATATAGAAGAAGATATGTTGATCTAATAATGAATGAAAAACCAAAAGAAGTCGCAATCTTAAGACCAAAAATTATTAGATGTATCCAAAACTTCATGGATAAAAGAGGATTCACTGAAGTTGAAACTCCAATTTTATCAACATTACTTACAGGTGCAGCCGCAAGACCATTTGTTACCCATCATAATTCACAAGATTTAGATATGTATTTACGTATCGCTTTAGAACTTCCATTAAAAAGATTATTAGTTGGAGGTTTAGAAGCCGTTTATGAAATCGGAAGAGTATTTAGAAATGAAGGTATGGATCCAAAACATAACCCAGAATTTACATTAATGGAAGCTTATCTTGCCTATAGTGACCTAGAAGGAATGATGGATTTAACTGAAGATATGTACCAAACAATTGCTAAAGATGTAATTGGTAAAATGACTTATAACTGGTATGGTAATGAGATAAATTTAGAAGGACCTTGGAAAAGAATAAGCATGACCGATGCTATTAAAGAAAAAACAGGAATTGATTTTAAGAAAGAAATGACTGTAGAAGAAGCATTAGAATTAGCTCAAAACTACGGTATTGAAGTTGCCGAGCATGAAAAAACAGTTGGTCATATAATTAATCTATTCTTTGAAAAATATGTAGAAGAGACACTTATTCAACCAACATTCTTATATGGTCATCCAATTGAAATATCACCACTTACAAAGAAAAATCCTGAAGATCCAAGATTTGTTGATAGATTTGAACTATTCATAGGTGGAAAAGAATTTGCTAATGCTTATACAGAGTTAAATGATCCAGTAGATCAATTAGAAAGATTTGAAGCACAACTTGCTGAAAAAGAATTAGGAAATGATGAAGCCAATGATATTGATATGGACTTCATTGAAGCCTTAGAATATGGTATGCCACCTGCTGGTGGAATTGGTTACGGAATTGATAGACTTTGTATGTTATTCTTAGAAGAAGAATCAATTAGAGATGTTATCTTATTCCCAACTATGAAAGAAAGAAAAGAAGTTACTCAAGGTAAAAAATAATAAATGAACTAATTTAAGAAGGTTAAAAAAGACCTTCTTTTATTCATCAAAAATATTACTTGTTTTTTTTTTTTTTTTTTTTTTTTTTTTTTTTTT
>CACZST010000022.1 GCA_902783895.1 uncultured Erysipelotrichaceae bacterium | reverse complement strand
TAAGGAGCTAGAGACTATGGCGAAGGATATAATAGATTTTAGTAGTGATGATGATGTTTATTTAGAAATGCTTGAAGAGCTTGCGAAGAATATTGATATAAACGAAGCTAAAAAAGAAGGGATTATTCAAGGCCGTGAAGAAGGTATTTCTGAAGGTTCAAAAAAAGAAAAAAATGATATAGCTAGAAACATGATTAAAGATAATGTTCCAATTGATGTAATATCTAGGTATACAAGTTTATCTATAGAAGAAATACAAAATATAAAATAGTAAAAACATGCCCCTGAAATTTTTGAAGAATTAAGATTAATTTAAATTTGAATTAATCTTTTTATTTATATTATTTTATTTTCATTATTCACATAGGTGATTTTATTTGATATAATATAATTATTAATTTAAATTGTTTTGGGAGGCGTAATATGAAATTCAGATTTAATGCGGAACCTAAGGATTGGATGATGTTCGGTGGTTTTTGTTTAGTCCTTTTATATGTTGTATGTATTGCTGTACTTAATGTGTTACAGTTTGCTCAAGGTGATATTGATCATTTATTTTATGGCTTAAATCCTTTTCCGGCTTTAGCTCCTGACTATATTGGTATTACACTTCCTTGTTATATTGTAGCTTTAGTAGCCTGTGTTATGAGTGTCAAAGATAAATTTTATGACAAGGAAAAAGGTTTTGGTTTTGGTTTTGATGTAAAACATGAGAGTAAAGGTTATTCAAGATGGATGAAGGAAAGTGAGTTAAAAAAGGAATTATCTAAGGTTGATGTTGCGGCAGAAAAAGCTGATGCTGGTGGACTTCCACTTATCAATGATGGTAAGAATATGTGGGTTGATAATAGTGAAGCACATACACTTATTATTGGTTCAACTGGTGCTGGTAAAACTCAAGTTGCAATTTTCCCATTAGTTCATTCTCTTGCTAAGCATGATGAATCAATGATTATTACTGATCCTAAGGGTGAAATTTATGAGAAAACAGCAAATATGCTTAAGGCTAGGGGATATAACGTTATACTTCTTAATTTCCGTAATCCACAAAATGGTAGTGCTTGGAATCCTATGCATTTACCTTATAAGTATTATAAGGCTGGTAATATAGATAAAGCTAACGAGCTTACTGATGACCTTGCGATGAATATTTTATATGATGAAGCTGGTCAAAGTAATGATCCATTTTGGCAAAATACTTCAGCAAATTACTTTTCTGGTATTTGTTTAGGTTTATTTGAAGATGCGAAAGAGGAAGAAATAAATTTAAATACAATTAATTTATTTACTACTGTTGGTGAGGAGAAGATGGGAAGATCTGTTTATGCTAATGAGTATTTTAAATTAACAAAAGATCCTGCTTCTTCAGCATATGTAAGTGCTTCATCAACTATATCTGCCCCACCTGAGACAAGGGGTTCAATTATATCTGTTTTCCAACAAAAAATTAGATTATTTGCTTCTCGTGAAAATTTATCTGAGATGCTTTCACATAGTGATTTTGAATTTGAGGATATTGGTAAAAATAAAACTGCAGTATTCATTGTTATTCAAGATGAAAAGAAAACATATCATTCACTGGTTACAATTTTCTTAAAACAATGTTATGAAACTTTAGTTGATTATGCACAAAAATGTGGTGGAAAACTTCCTTATAGAACTAACTTCTTATTGGATGAGTTTGCGAATATGCCACCGCTTAAAGATGTTGATGCAATGGTATCTGCGGCTCGTAGTAGAAAGATGAGATTCTTCTTCGTTATCCAAAACTTCGCCCAACTTTCTGAAGTTTATGGTAAAGAAAAAGGAGATACTATTAAAGGTAACTGTCAAAATATTCTTTACTTAATTAGTACAGAGCTTGCGGCATTGGAAGAAATAAGTAAGATGTGTGGAGAAATTAAGGTTAAAACCGATAAAAAGGATAAAGATGATAAACCAATTGAAGAGACAAGACCATTAATTACAATTAGTGATTTGCAGAAGTTACAAGTGGGGGAAATTATTTTACTTAGAACAAGAAAGGATCCTTTTAGAACTAAGCTTAAACTTGATTGGCAAATTGATTGGGGAGAATCTTTTGAAAAAGCTGATTATCCCGTAAGAGAAAAACAACCGGTTGAGGTATTTGATTTAAAAGGTTTTGTTGATAGCAAGAAAAAAGAACATGATCAACAACAACTTAATGAAATGCTTAGTCGAATGAATCAGGGTGCTACTGCGCCTAGTGATCAGGCTCCTTCAAAACCAGCAATGGATTTTTCAGCTATTTTAAAAAGTATGGATGATAAAATTGCGGAAGCTGAAGCTAAACAAGCAAATAAAGGAACACCAGTTGCTAAAATTGATCCAATTAAAATGCCTGTTTCTGTTTCAAAAGAAGAGAAACGTGAGGATACTTCTGTTAAACCTGTTTCAGTAAGGCAAGTAGAGAAAAAAGAATCAAAGAAGAATGATGAAGAAAAGAAATTAGCTGATTTTGCTGCAAAAATAACTAGTAAGGTTAATGAGGATGCTAAAAATAAAGATAAAGTTGCTAATAAAGCAAATGTCCATGAAATTAAACCTAAGGTTACAGCAACAGATGTATATAATGAAATTATTAAGAATGAAAAAGATAATACTATAGAAAAAAATAGTATTAAAGATAAAAAAACTGAAGCTAAAGATATTAAGAAAAAATCTCAAAATGAAGATAAAAAAATTGAAGTTAAACCTACGACTGAAATTAAGCCTGAAATTAAAAGTGTTCAGATTTCTGAATCTGTTTCAGAAATATCTAGACCTAAGGTTACTAAAGAAGAGGTTACTGATGATCAATTTTTTGATGATTTTTTTGCTGACGATGATGAGTAAAGTGTCAATTGACACTTTTTTTAGTTTTATACATATATTACTTTTTTATTTTTTCATATACTATTTTAGAGGTGATTAGGTTGGAAATTACAGTTAATGATTTATTAACAAAAGGTGGAGCTAATATAATTGATATAAGACCAGTGGAAAAATATAATGATAATCATATTCCAGGAGCTATTAATATTAGTTTTATGAATATAATAAATTTTCCAGAAAAATATTTAAATAAATATCAAACATATTATATATACTGTCAAAGAGGTGTTACATCTTTAAAGGCTTCACAATTACTTAATGCGAAAGGGTATAAAATCTTTAGTATTCGTGGTGGATATGAAGAATATATTTTAAATAGTTAATGAATTAAAAATATCTATTTATATAGGTATTTTTTGTTTAAATCTTTAATCGCATGGTGTATAATTTAAAGTAGGTGATGGTATGGAATATATTATAATTGGTCTTTTAGTTATTATTTTAATTGTAAGTGTTATCGCACTTACAAAGAATGTTAATGAATCTAATATAACTGAAAGACTTGGAAAGTTAGAAAAAGAAATGGTTAAGGAAATGGCAACTTTTCAAAATGATTTGAGTAAGGATTTAAATGATGATTTTGAAAGATTGAATGCTAAAATTGAACTTAGGCTATCTTTAATTAATGATAGAGTAAATGAAAGGCTTGATGAAAATTTTGAGAAGACTAATAAAACTTTTATATCTGTTTTAGAAAGGCTTTCTAAGATTGATGAAGCTCAAAAGAAAATAGATAGTTTATCAACCGATATTATGTCACTTCAAACAGTTTTAACTGATAAGAAGACAAGAGGTATATTTGGTGAAGTTAATTTAAAAAATATTTTGGTTAATGTTTTTGGTGAAAGTAGTAATATTTTTAAACTTCAGTATACACTAAGTAATGGTACTATTGCGGATTGTGTTTTATTTACACCTGAACCTTTAGGAACTATTGCGGTTGATTCTAAATTTCCTTTAGAAAATTATCAAGCTATGGTTGATAAAGGAAATAGGGAAAGACATTTAGCTGAAAGAAAATTTAAAGTGGATATGAAAAAGCATATTGATGCGATTTCGTCTAAGTATATTATTCCTGGGGAAACAACTGACCAAGCAATTCTTTTCTTGCCAGCTGAAGCAATTTTTGCGGAAGTTAACGCATATCACCAAGATATCATAGATTACGCGTATAGTAAAAGAGTATGGATTACTGGACCAACTACACTTATTAGTACGCTTACAACTTTACAAATTATAATAAAAAATATTGAAAGGGATAAGTATACTAAGGTTATTCATAAAGAACTTAGACTTTTAGATGTTGAATTTAAAAGGTATAAGGAAAGATGGGATAAGCTTTATAGAAGTATTGAAAGTGTTAGTAAGGATGTTAAGGATATTTATACAACTACTGATAAAATTACAAAAAGATTTGACGCTATTAATGGCGTGGAAATGGAGAAATTAAAAAATGATGAAGAAGCTTAATTATGTACTTATATTAATAACATGGGTTTTATCAATAATTGCGGTTATTATGAAACTTGATGATGGACTTGTTGTTTCTTTAAAAAATCTTAGTATTATTATTTTAGTATGTTTACCTTATATTTTAAATAAATTATTTAAATGTAAACTTTCGGATGGTTTTGCTTTTATATGGATTATATTTATATTTATGGCACAGTATTTGGGAGTTATTGAAAGATTTTATTCAATTTTCCCTGGATATGATAAAGTTACACATACGATATCTGGTGTTTTATCTGGATATGTTGGATATATGCTTATAAAGAATAAGAAATTAAATCCGCTATTTGGTGTTTTATTTATATTATCATTCACATGGCTTTGTGCCGGACTTTGGGAAACTTTTGAATTTACATGCGATAATTTATTTGGTGGAGATGCACAACAAGTAAAAGCAACTGGAGTTGCTGATACAATGTGGGATATGATAGTAGCTTTTATTGGTTCGTTATTTGTCGCAGGTACTTATTATATTAAGTCAAATAAGTAATTATTTTATTAAAATTAGTAATATAAGGTGAAAAGCACTATATTTTTTAGTGTTTTTCATTTATAATGTTAAAAGAGGTGCAATATGGAAGAAAAAGTATTAGAAATAATAAAAAAACATAATAAAGCAATGACTTTTGAAGAAATTATACAATTATTAGATGAAAAAGAAATTCCAAATTTATCAAAGACTTTAATAAATTTACAAAATAATTTAAAAATTAGAGTTACTAATAAAGGTAAATATGAAATTTTTGATGATAAGATGACAAAAACTGGAATATTTGTCGCAAATAGAAAAGGCTTTGGTTTTGTTGTTATTGAAGGTGAAGAAAATGATTATTTTGTTTCACCAAATCATGTTAAAGGTGCAGTAAATGGTGATGAGGTTATTATTACTGTTACTAATGAAATAAGTCATGAAGCGATTGTTAGAAAAGTTGTTAAACGTAATTTAAATAATATGCAAGTAGGGGAACTATATGCAAAAGATCAAAAATATTTTATTAAACTTGATGATGATAAGCTTAATATTATGATTGAGATTCCTAAAGATAAAACTATGGGTGCAGTTGTTGGTCATAAGGTTATTGTCAAGATTGATAGTAATATACCAAAAAGTAATTATTATCAAGGTGAGGTAATTAGAATATTGGGACATAAAGATGATCCTGGTGTTGATATTTTATCTATTGCGGCAAGATATCAAATAAGTGATATTTTCCCAGATGAGGTTACCGAGGAACTTAAAGATTTACCTTCTGAGGTAAGTGAGGAAGAGAAAAAAGGAAGAAAAGATTTAACTGGTGAGATGATTTTTACAATTGATGGTGATGATACTAAGGATATTGATGATGCTATTAGTTTAGAAAAATTAGAAAATGGTCATTATAAATTAGGTGTGCATATAGCGGATGTTAGTCATTATGTTAAAGAAGGTAGTGCGATTGGTAAGGAAGCTTACAGCCGTGGTACTAGTTCTTATTTAGCGAATACAGTTATTCCAATGCTTCCACATCAACTTTCAAATGGTATATGTTCTTTAAATCCAGAGGTAGAAAGACTTGCGATTTCATGTGTTATGGAAATAGATGAAAAAGGAAATACTATAAATGAAGAGGTATTTGAAAGTGTAATTAGGTCACGTAAACAAATGACTTATAAAAAAGTTAATAAGATTCTTGAGGAAAATATAATTCCAGAAGGTTATGAGGAATATGCTGATAAATTAAGATTAATGTTTGAACTTTCTAAAATAGTTAGAAAAAATAAAGAAGAAAGAGGATATATTGATTTTGATGTTGCTGAGGCAAAGATTATAACTGATGAAAATGGTAAAGCTATTGATATAGTTAAAAGGGTTCAAGCTAGTGGTGAAAAATTAATTGAAGAGTTTATGATTTTGGCTAATGAAGCTGTTGCTAGAACTGTTACTTATATGAGTTTACCATTTATATATCGTGTCCATGGTCAGCCAGATGTTGATAAGATTAAAAACTTCTTAAATTTTGTTGGTGTTTTAGGATATCATGTAAATGCTAATATGAAGAAAATAACACCTAAATCAGTTCAAGGTATTTTAAAACAATTAGAGGGTAAAAAAGAGTATGATATTTTATCATCTATGCTTTTAAGAAGTATGCAAAAGGCTGTATATGATAATGTAAATATCGGTCACTTTGGACTTGCTAGTACTTGTTATACTCATTTCACATCACCAATTAGAAGATTTCCAGATTTAACTGTTCATAGACTTTTAAGAACTTATATTTTTAATAATAAAATTAATAATGATGTTATAGATTATTATAATAGAAATTTACCTGAAATTGCGATGCATTCTTCTGAAAGAGAAAGAGCGGCAGTTCAATGTGAACGTGATGTTACTGATATGAAAATGGCTGAATATATGGAAGGTCATATTGGTGAGGTTTATAAAGGGGTTATTGATACAGTTACTAATTATGGCTTATATGTAAAACTTCCAAATTTAGTTGAGGGTATGATAAAAACTGCTGATTTAAAAAATGATTATTATATTTTTGATGAAAAAACTCAAAGTTTAAAAGGTAAAAGAAGTGGTAAAACATATAGATTAGGTGATGAAATTCAAATAGTCGTTGATAGTGTTATAAAAGACAAAGGTTTAGTTAATTTTATGCTTGATGAGGGTGATAAAAATGGAAATAAAAAACAGGAAAGCAAGGTACAATTACCAAATAATAGAGACGGTAGAGGCAGGAATAGTTTTAACAGGGACAGAAATAAAGTCCATAAAAGCAGGAAAAGCGAATATAAAAGATAGTTATGCAGTTTATAAAAATGGTGAGATATTTTTACTTAATATGCATATAAGTAGTTATGAAAATGGTAATAGATTTAATCATGATGAACTTAGAACAAGAAAATTACTTTTACATAAAAAAGAGATATTAAAATTACGTGATAAAATTAATATTGATGGTTTTACTTTAGTGCCACTTGAGATTTATATGAAAAATGGTAAAGCTAAAGTTGCACTTGGTGTAGGACGCGGTAAGAAAAATTATGATAAAAGAGAAGATATTAAAAAAAGGGATATTGAAAGAGATATTAAAGCTAGACTAAAGTATTAGTTTGGCTTTTTAATTTTATTATGTTATAATTAACGTATGGGCTCGCACTGGTTTCGACAGGGATAGGGAAGGTGTGGCTGCAAGTCGGAGGGACACGTTAAGTCCAAAATTAAATATAACTGGAAACAGAAATAGTAATTTAGTACCTTCATTTGCCTAGGATTGGCTTGGTACTACTCTTTTAACTTTTTAGCTCACAAGAAGTTTTAAGGGTTCGCATTTAGTGAGATTAGTTATTATAGAGCTTAGATATAATAATGAAATTTTATAAGCTTACTAAAAAGTAGGTTGTTAGTTGCTTTTCTTTTTAGGACATTTTTTAACTAACTAAACTTGTAGATGCTGCATTGGAACTATTTTTGGACAGGAGTTCGACTCTCCTCGGGTCCACCAACTTAGTAAATAAGCCGTTTTAAAGTAACGGTTTTTATATTGCTCATTTTGTGCAAAATGCATCAAAAAAAATCAAAAATGCACAATCATTGTGCAAAATGTATCAAAAAAATCAAAAATGCACAATATTTTCAAAATTTTGTGCATTTTTATGATTGTATATAAATAATGTATAAAACTATAATTTATTATAAATAGGTTTGATATATCTAATTTGCTTTTTATTTTAAAAGGGTTATACTTATATATGCATTTATTTTTGTAAAAAAGTGATTATATATTTTAGGAATGGAGGAATAATATGAAAAAATATATACAATCAATTAATGATTATTATGATGAATACGATTTTGAGCTTCATTTTGATGAGGTTTTGGAAAAACGTGCGAATGAATCATTTGATAAGTTAAGTGAATATATTGGCAAAGAAGTTATTTGCAGTATATGGATTAAAGATGAGCTTAAAAGAGAATCTGGAATTTTAAGGGAAGTTAATGATTATGATAGTATTGTATTAGGTGATTTTGGTATTCCATTTATAGGTTATTTGTTTTCAATTGGATCTATTACTTGTGATGATGTAGAAGTTTATAATAATCCTTTTGCTCGTATTATTAGTAATTTGGATAAAATTGATGATATTAATTTTGTAAAAAAACATCTCTATGGGTCAAGAATTTTAAATATAATTGATGATAAAGGTTATCAGAAAAGCTATGAAAAATAAAGATTTAAATTATTATGAAATAATTATTGATAATGATTTGGATGAAGATATAGTACGCAATAGTTTAATTAGAGAAATTAAAAATATAAAAATTCATGATTCAACCTTTGAAAATTGTATTTTTAAAAATATTAATTTTAGTGATGTCTTATTTGATGGTGTCGATTTTGTAAATGTTATATTTGAAAACTGTGATTTATCGAATAAGGTATTTAACGAAAGACTTATAAAAAAGGTTAATTTTAAAAATTGTAAATTATCTGGTACTTCTTTTGTGGAGAGCAGCTTATATGATGTTAATTTTGATGGATGTAATTTAAATTTTAGTAATTTTGCTTCATCTAAATTAAAAAATATTTTGTTTAATGATGTTAATATAATGGAAAGTACTTTTTATGATTGTAAGCTTAAAAATATTACTTTAGAAAATGTTGATTTTACTAAATCAGAAATTTTTAATACATCTTTGAATGATATTGATTTTACGCATTCGATTATAACTAATGTTAGATTTGATTTAAAAAGTGTTAAAGGAATGATTATTGATAGTTTTCAGCTTGTTTATTTAGCTAATTTACTTGAAGTAAAGTTAAAAGACTAAAAATATTGGTATAAATTTATAATTATTTCTCAGAATATTATTGGGAGGTAAATTTATGAAAAAGATATTTTTAGGTTTACTCACTTTAATTTTATTTACTGGATGTGGCTCTAATATGGGAAATACTCCAACGAAACAAGTTGAGGATTTTTTAGGAAAATACCAAACAAGTGATAGTGATGTCATGAGTGATTTAGAAGATACAATTTCTAGTTTGGTTACTTTAAATGACGATGAACAAAAAGAATATCGTGATTTTATGAAAGAACATTATGAAGATATGCAGTATACAATTAAAGATGAGAAAATTGATGGTGATAAAGCTACAGTAGAAACTGAAATTTCAGTACGTAATTATGCGGATGCTTATAATGAATCTGAAGAATATTATTTAAAAAATAAAGATAAATTCAAGGAAGAAAGTTATCCTAAATATAGACTTGAAAAGTTAAAAGAAGTTTCTAAAACTGAAACATATACAATTAATTTTCATTTGACGAAAGTTGCTGGTATGTGGAAGATGGATAATTTATCTGAAGATGATGAAGCAAAATTAAATGGTTTCTATGGCGCTAAAGATTTTAGCGGTACTGAAGTTTCACAAGATACAATTACAAACGATAAAATGGATTAAAGGCTTAAGGCCTTTTTTTGTAAATAATTGGTAAAAAAATTTTTTTAAATTTATTTTATTGACTTTCCAGTTTACTGGAGTGTTATACTTATTATGAAGAGGTGATACTAGTGGTTCTTAAAATCGGTGATTTTTCTTCAAAAGTTAATATTCCAGTAAAGACACTTCGATATTATGATGAGATTGGTATTCTTAAACCTAATTTGGTTGATAAGTTTACGGGTTATAGATATTATGATGATGATAATCTGTTAGATGTTCAAACAATCAAATTACTTAAGTCACTTGGCTTTTCTCTTAAGGAAATAAAAGAATATTTTGATGCTTTAAACAGTGATGGTGGAGGAGTTTCAGAAATACTAGAGAGGAAAAGTGATGAAATCTTAGAAACGCTTGAAGAACTTGAGAAAAGATATGATATGATTAATGCTCTTAAGAGAAAAATGCGTGGAAAAGTTTTGAAGTTAGAGAGGTTATATAGATGAAAATAGTTACAGATAAGAAATATATTGCATCAGTGTTTTTGGAAAATGTTAATTTAGATAAAAATTATATAATTATTAGTAATGGTGATTTATATGATTATTATAAAGATTTCTTTATAGAAAAAGGCTATGATGTCAAGGTTTTAAATTTAAAAAATCCTAAAATGAGTGATAGTTTTAATATATTTGAAATCCCTTATAATTTATATAAAAAAGGTAATAAAAAAGGAGCCATTTCTAAATTACGTGATATTTATGATGGTTTAATTACTTTTGAGGATAAGGATATTGCATTGGATTTACTTACGGGTATTACTTTAAAATTGTTTGAAGATGCGGATTTTTCTGAGATTAATTTACTTAGTATTTATAAAATAATTTGTAATTTTCAAAATCCAAGTAATTTTAAAACGTTTAAGAAATATTTTGTAGGTAATAAAGATTTACTTTCGAATAATATAGCTTTTGCCTCTTCATTAAATAAAGAAAATATAATTGATAAACCATTAAGCCTTGATTATATTTATTTGAGTAGTACTTTAGATAAAATTAGAAGATGTTTAGATGTATATGTGCTTAGAAATGATTTTCTTTCAATGTTTTCTTTTGATAAACTTAAAGAGAAAACTGTAATATTTATTATTTATGATAGTTTAAATAAAGAGAAAAATAATATAATAAAATCAATTATTAATCTTTTAAAATATGATTTAATGGTTGATAATATGGATTTATTTGATTTTGATTTACCTGATAATTATATAATTGGGACATATGATAAGAGTAAATGGAATTATGAATCTGGAAGTGAAGTTTTAACTGGTAATATAAGTAAATTACCAAATTTAAAAATTAAAGAAATAAAAGTGTTTGATATTTTTGAAAAAATGAATGGAGGATTTTAAAATGGAAAATAATTTAATTGTTAGTGGAAAAAATTTAATTGGCAAAACTAGAGGTGTTATTATGCCAATTGTAGAAGATATTATAAATAAGGATAAAAGTTTTGTTTTAATTGATTTAAAAAAAGAATATTATAATACTTATTTAGATAAACTTTTAGAAAAAGGTTATGAGGTAAGGGTTATTAATTTAGATGATAGTTTAAGAAGTGATAGTTATAATCCTTTAAAGATTCCTTATGATGTTTATAAGGAAGATAAAGATAAGGCTAGTGAGTATCTTAGAAATATTTATAGTGAACTTTTTAAAGATGAGGGTGGAGATCCATTTTGGCCAAATACATCAAGTGATTTAGCTATTGGAGTTACTTTAAAATTATTTGAAAAGGGTAAAAGTGATGAGATTAATTTATTAAGTGTATATAATATGATTTGTGAACTTGCGGATGATAATAAATTAGAAAAAGTAATTAAGTATTTTGAGGAGGACAGGAGTAGTTTGGCATATATGTATGCATCTACAGCCTTAAGTAGTCCTTCTGAGACATTAAAAAGTATTATAGTTTATACTAGAGATAAATTAATGCCTTATACTTTAACTAATTTAACAAAGGTTTTATGTCATAATAATATTTCGTTTGATGAAAAATTTGCTTTATTTGTTATTCCAAGTAAGTTTGACTTAGTAAATGTGATTATAAATGTTTTAATTAGACAGTTATTTGAAATTTTAAAACAGTTTGATTTAGTGTTAGATAATTATGATATGCTTGATAATTTTGATTTGGTTAGATATATGCAGGTATGTCTTGATTTGAATATAAGAATGATTGTTGGGACTCGTAGTTTAGATAAAATAAAAGAAAAATATGGGGATTATATTTTAAATATTTGTGATTTAGTTACTGATTTTGATGATTTAATCTTTACGTCTGTTTCTTTAGATAAAGAGTTACCAAAAACAACTAGTGAAAATATTAGTGTATTTAAAATGCTTGATTAGAAAGGTATATTTACCTTTTTTTTGTATATAATTTTTTAGGTGAGAGTATGAGAAAATTACTGCTTTTAATATTGTTAATTCCTTTTTCTGTAAACGCTTATGAGACTAATGCAAGATCGGCAATTTTAATGGATATGGATAGTCATAAAATAATTTATGGTAAGGATATTTATAGGGTTCAAAGTGTGGCTTCAATTTCAAAAATTATGACTGCTATTGTTGCGATTGAAAATAGCGATATTAATAAAAAAATAATAGTTGGTGATGAAGTTTTAAAAGCTCATGGTTCAGGTGTTTATATTAAACCTGGAGAGAAAATGAAAATAAAAGATTTAATTTATGGACTTATGCTTAGAAGTGGTAATGATGCGGCTTTAGCGATTGCAGTTTCAGTTAGTGGTGATGTTTCTAAATTTGTAGATAAAATGAATGAGAAGGCTAAACAAATAGGTATGAAAAAAACGGTATTTAATAATCCTAGTGGCCTTGATGATGATAATAAGGGTAATTATTCTAATGCGTATGATATGGCAATACTTATGAGTTATGCGATGGAAAATAGTGATTTTAAAAAGATAACTAATACAAAGGTTTACAATTTAAAAACAAATAAAAATACTTATTCGTGGAGAAATAAAAATAAACTTTTGTTTACGTATAAGTATATAAATGGAGGTAAGACAGGGTTTACAAAAATTGCGAAAAGAACACTGATTTCTACTGCTACTAAGGATGGTTTGAATTTAGCTGTAGTTACTTTAAATGATGGTAGTGATTGGGCAGATCATAAAAATTTATATGATGAGGCGTTTAAACAATATAATTCTTATACGTTACTTAGCAAGGGAAGTATTAGTATAATAGGGGAAAATTATTATAAAAATAAGGATTTATATATAAAAAAAGATATTAAATATCCTTTTACTATTAATGAAACTAAAAGTGTGATGATTAAATTTGAACTTGATAAGAAAAGAAATTATAAAAATAATTCAAAGGTTGGAACAGCTAAATTATATGTTGGTGATAAAAATGTATATAATGAAGATATTTATGTAAGGAATAAAAAATGATAAATAAATTATGGTCATATTTAATTATAATTGGTGGTATTTATTTAATTATAAAAGGTGATAGTAGTTTACTTAATAATCAAATTCTTTCAAGTGGTAAAGTAGCATTTGATATGATTTTACAGATGATTCCGATTATATGTTTGTGGCTTGGGGTTATGAATATTGCTTCATCTTCGGGACTTATTTTAAAACTTACAAAATTATTATCACCTTTTTTAAAGCGAATATTCCCAGATATTCCTAAGGATAGTCCGGCACTTGGATATATTTCTTCTAATATTGTAGCAAATAGTTTTGGTCTTGGTAATGCGGCGACACCTTTTGGGATAAAAGCGATGGAGGAAATGCAGAAGCTTAATAAAAAAAAGGATGAGGCATCTAGAAGTATGATTACTTTTTTAGTTATTAATACATGCGGAATTACAATAATGCCAACAACAATTATTTCACTTAGGATGATGCATGAAAGTATAAATCCAACAGATATAGTTTTACCTTGTATTATTGTAAGTGTGCTTTCGTTATTTATTGGTTTGATTATTGATTTTCTCTTTTCAAGGAGATGATTTATGGAAATTGTTTCTAATTTACTTATTCCTTTTATTTTGTTATTAGTTCTTTTTCATGGACTTTTTAAGGGTGTAAATGTTTATGATGAGTTTATTAATGGGGCTAAAGATGGTATTCCAATGGTTATTTCAATGTTTCCGCCGCTTTTAGCAATGATACTTGGGATAAATATATTTATAAATAGTGGGATTATTAATGATGTTTTTAGTTTTTTAAAACCAATATTTTTGTTTTTAAACATTCCATTTGAAATTTTACCGCTTGCGGTGATGAGACCACTTTCTGGTAGTTTTGGGCTTGCTTTTTTAAATGATTTATTTACAAAATATGGTCCGGATAGTTTTATAAGTATGCTTTCAGCTGTTATTCAAGGATCAAGTGATACAACTATTTATATAATTACATTATATTTTGGTACAATTGGTATTAAGAAAATAAAGTATTCTTTATGGGTTGGTTTACTTTCTGATTTGGTAGCGGTTATTTTGAGTATTATTATAGTTCCCTTGTTTTTTTAAATGTCATGGGGTATAATGTCAAATAGGTGATGTGCATGGAAAGATTACAGAAAATAATCGCAAATAGTGGATACTGCTCAAGAAGAAAAGCGGAAGAATTAATTAAACAAGGTAAAGTTAAAGTAAATGGTGAAGTAGTTAGTGAGCTTGGGGCGAAAGCTAGCTATGGGGATACAGTGACAATTAATGGTAAAGCATTAAAAAGAGAAGAGAAGGAATATATTTTACTTTACAAACCAAGAGGTGTTGTTACAACAAGTGATGATGAAAAAGGTAGAAAGACTGTTTTAGATATTGTGGACAGTGATAATAGACTTTATTCAGTTGGTAGATTAGATTATGATACTTCAGGGGCTTTACTTTTGACAAATGATGGTGAACTTACTAATTTGTTAATTCATCCAAGAAATCATGTTGAAAAAGTTTACATGGTTAAAATAGATGATGTTGTTGATCCACACTTGGTTAAGTCACTAGAAAATGGTGTTTTAATTGATGGTAAAATGACTGGTAAGGCTAAGGTTAAGATAAAAAAAATAGATAAAAGAAAAAAAAGCTCTCTTATTATGCTTACTATTTATGAAGGACGTAATCATCAGGTTAAGAAGATGTTTGAATCTATTGGATATAATGTTTCTAAATTAAAAAGGGAAGTATTTGCTGGTCTTGATTTACATTCATTAAAATCTGGGGAATACAGACATTTGACAATTAAAGAGGTTAAGGTTCTTTATAATATTGCAAAAAAAGGAAATGAATAATGTGACTAAAAATTATGATGATTTTTAGTTTTTTTTATTAAAAATGTATTTTTTGATAAACGCAACATATTATAGTATTAAATTAAAGGAGAAATAATATGAATAAAAAATTAATTGTTGTTACTGGAGGAGCTAAGGGAATTGGAAAGGAGATTGCAAAGCTTTATTTAAAAAATGATTATAATGTTTGTATTATTGATTATGATAAGGAGGCTATTTTAAAGACAGATAAATTGATCGATTGCTATTACGGTGATGTTTCTGATGAGAAAAAAATGGAGATTGTTTTTGATAGTATTTATAAAAAATATGGAAGATTAGATATTTTAATTAATAATGCTGGTAGACAAAATGTTTCATCTTTAGATGAACTTTCGGCTGCAAATTTTAAAGAAATTGTTAATAATAATTTAAATGGTGTATTTATATGTAGTAAATTTGCTTTAAAGTATATGAAAGAAAAGGGGAAAATATTAAATATTTTATCTGTTCATCATTTTAAACCGAGACTTAATAAATATCATTATGATGCTTCGAAAGCAGCGATTAATATGCTTACTAAGGAAATGGCTTTAGAGGTTGCTTCAAAAGGTATTACAATTAATTCTCTTTCCTTTGGGGCGGTTTATACTGATATGAATAGTGATTGGTCTGGTGATTCAAAAGAAGTTTTAAAAACTATTAGTAAAGTACCACTTAGAATTATTTTTGAAAGTGAGCAAATTGCTTTATTCGCAAAGAATATTTTAGATTATTTTGCTGATTATACAACGGGTAGTGATTTTGTAATTGATGGTGGAAGAAGTCTGGTTTAATTTATGAACTATGAAGAAATTAAAAAATTTAAAACTAAAAAAAGTGAATTTGGATTATGTAAATATGATGATAGGATATGTTTTTTTAAAAAATCAGATGAAAGATTAAAGTACAATATTTTAAAAAAATATTATAAGGTCCCTAAACTACTTGATAAATATAATAATACTTTAATTTATGAGTATATTCCATCAATGATAAATAATACAATTCATGAGTATTTATATTTAGGAGGAAATTATTTTAAAGGTGATATTATTTTTAATCAGTATAAAGAAGCATTAAATAGTATTTGTTTAATGAATGAAGATATGCTTGAAAATCGTAAGTATTTTAAAGGAAGAATAAATTTACTTAAGAAATATATTGATCTTGGTTTATTTACTTCAGATGTTAATAAAATTATTAATGATGTTATTTATTATATTGATCTTAATAAAAAATTATATGCTTTTATTAGTAATGGTGATCCAACTGATACAAATATTTCTCTTGATGGATATTTTTGTGATTATGAATGTGCGGGATATAATTCGATTGTTGGTGAAATCACCATATTTACAGTTTCAATCTTGAGTCATGGGATGTATTTTTATCCTAAATATAATAGTGATGCATATAAAATTAGACCTTATATTTTAAATCATTTTAATGATTATAAGCCATCTTATAAAATAAAATTACCTTTAAAAAATAAAGAGGTATTACTTAAATATTTGGACTTTTATAATAAAAATTTAAATATATTAGAAAAGGAAAATGTTAATAAGTATTTAAAATATTATATTATTATGCGACTTTTAACGCCAATTGATGTTTCGAAGATGGATTTAGATGATAAGCGGGTAATAATTATATATGTGACTAAGTTTATAAATATTAATTCTTTAGATGAATTAATTCAATTTATTTTAAATTGTTAGGGGAGAGGAAAATGAAAGTTTTTTATATATTAAAACCTGATATGCTTTCAAATAATAAAGCAATAAATTATTATAAAAAAGGTGTGCTTAAAAATTTATTTGTTAGTAATTGTGAGTTTTTTAAAATTAATTGTTGGGATGAATTTTCTAAATTATTATATGATCAAGATGTAAATATGAATAGGGATGAATTAATAGTTCAAAGAGAAAAGGTTTTAACGACAATTTTGGGATATAGAAATTATTTTAAAGGTGAAGATGCACTTTTAAATACTTTTGATATTCCAGATGATGAGAAGTGTTTAAAACAGCTTTTCGATTTTAAAAAAAAATTAAGGCAGAGGTTTGTATATAATACTAATCAATATTTTGTTAATATTAAAGATAATAATTTACCATATGAAAATAAAATTATTAATTATGATTTAGATAATTTAGATTTAGAGTATAAGGTTCTTGGACCTACTGAGGTAATGCATGATAATAGGTTTAAAATGATATTTTTTAATAAGATTCATTTTCCTGATCCAGATTATATTTCTTTAAAAAATGATTTTAATTTACTTGAAGATTATGGCGTATTTAAGGATGTAAATAGAGTGTATAAAATTGGTGGAAAGAGATTATGAATATTTTAAAGAAATTAAATAAAGATTATCCAGATGATTATATAGATCTTATTAATCGAACTTTAGATTTTATAGTAAAAAAATTTAATGATGATTTAGTTTCTGCTATTTTAGGTGGTTCAGGTGGTAAAGGAAATATTATACCTGGATGGTCAGATATTGATTTATATATTGTGCTTAAAAGATTTGATTTAAAATGTATTTATGATATGACAAGATATATATTAAAGGAAGATATTCATATTGGAATTACATATTACTTATATGATGAGGTTTTAAATAATATTATTGATGGTAAAACAAAGGTAATGCTTTATGAAAAACAAAATTATAATGTAAATCCAACTTTATTTGGTAGTGATAATATTTTTAATAAGATTAGTTATGAGGCAATTAAAGAAAATGATAAGAATATTTTTCCAAATATTCTTCATGATTTAAGAAGAAGATATATTGATATTTATATAGATGAGGATAAGAAAATAGATAAGGTTTATATTAAAAAATTGCTTGTGCTTATTAAATGTATTTTGAATTATTATAATATTTTTTCTTATGGCTATAAGGAAACTTTTGAAAAGTTTAAAAAAATATATAAATTAAATAAAAAAGACTTAAATAGTATTGATAATTTTGATATAATGTATACGATTAACAATATGTTATGTTCGAAAGATAGGGTATTAGAATTTACTTTTAATGTGTTTAAGTTTATTGAACATAATAGAGTTTATAAATAGCTTTCTAAAATTTATATATTGTTATAGTTGGGAGGTAATAATATTAGAACTAGTATAAAGTAAATACTGATGACTTTAATTTTAAATTTAGAGTTAGTGGTGTAGTAATTGAAGATAGTAAGATATTATTAGTAGATATGGATGATAGTGGATTTTTATGTTTAACAGGAGGTTATGTTGAATTAGGTGAAACTACTGAAACTGCTGTTATTAGGGAGATGAATGAGGAAGTTAATAGTTAGTTTGATATAAAAGATTATTTAGGCGTCGTTGAAAATTATTTTATAAATAAAAGAAATAAAAAAATGCATGAAATATCGTTTTATTATTTACTTAGTATGCGTGGAGAGATTGATACTAAAGATTTTACAGTAATGGAAAATGATAAGGGAAGGACTGTAAAATTAGATTTCAAATGGATTTCTTTAAGTGAAATTAATAATTATGATATTAGACCAGTATTTTTAAAAGAAGTTTTAAGTTTAAACGATTTAAAATTTAATCATTTGATATTTAATGAATTGGAGGGATATAATGAATAAAAGAATTAGTTCAAGAGGAATAATAATTGAGGATAACTTTGTTTATGCAATGTTTAGAAGGAAAAAGAAAGATGATGGAAGTTTTAAGGAGTATTATGTTATTCCTGGTGGCGGTCTTGAAGAAGGTGAGTCTTTAGAAGAAAATGTTATTAGAGAGCTTAAGGAAGAGTTTTCTGTAGATATTAAATTAGATGGTTATTTAGGTGTTGATGAGAGTGATGAGACAATCGCACATTTCTTTGCTTGTCATATAACTCAAGGTAATCCAAAACTTGGTGGTGAAGAATTAAAAAGATGCACGGAAGATAATTATTATGAAATTAGAAAAGTAGCTATAGATGATCTTGATAATGTTGATATTTTATCTAAGGATTTTATTAGAAAAGCATATAATGGTGATTATGAAAAAAACTTTAAAGGGTTAAATCTTTAAAGTTTTAATTTTCTTCATTAATTTTGATAGCTTCAACAGGACATCCTTCGCAGGCCATTATAACATCATCATTTATTTCATCTTTTTTTACGATTGCGAGTCCATCTGGTCCAATATCAAATACTTCTGGACAAATGGCCATACATGCTCCGCAACCAATGCATAAACTTTCATCTATTTCAACTTTTGCCATTTATACTTCCTCCTACATATGATTATAGTTAATGATAATTTAAAAAGCAAGACCAACTTTAAAAAAAATTTAAAATGTGTTATATTAATAATAGAGGTGGTTTTATGGCATCACGGATGGATAGGTATAAAAATAATGAATCAGAAAGTAGAAGGCGCTTTAGAAAAAATAAGGATTTATATAATACAATATATTCTTTGGGTAAGTATAGTAATATCGAAGGTGTTGCTTCTATTAGTAAGGAAAATGAAGTTGATATTGCGAAAGTTAAGGAGATGCTTGAAAGTAGAGAAAAGTATCAAAAACAAAGAAGGTATAGAAATTTAAATTCTGATTCTTTAGAAGAGGTTCCTGAGATAAAACCACAATATACTCAAGATACACAAAGAGATTACGATATTAGAGATATACTTAATAAAGCAAGAGAAGAAAAGGAACCTGATGATAAGGAGAGAGTTTTAAAATTAAAAGGTTATGAAGAAGAACTTAAAAGTTTAAAACTTGATGAAGCTAGGAAAAAATATGAAAAAGAAAAATATGCAATAGATGATTATTCACAGATATCTGAAGCAGGTGATGATTCAGGTGATTTATTTAGTGAACTTCAGGGTAATGATACTAAAGTTGGTGAAATTAAAGATATTAATGAGCTTTTAGGTAAAGATACAAAAGAGGAGTCAGTTCAAATGGATGATTCATTTTTTACAACAAGTTTGAGACTTAATAAATCTGATTTTGTTGGTGGTAAGAAAAAAAGTAATGCTTTAAAAATAATTGTTATTATTATTTTAATTATTGTTATTATTTTAGCAGGGGTTATTTTGTATATGAAAAGATTTAATTAATGTTATAAATGGTATTATGAGAAATGTTATAAAATAAATAATTAGGCTTGGACCTTTGAAGAATATTGTTGAAGATCCGTGGGTTTTAAATATAAAACTACTAATTATTAATATTATTAAAGAGGAAAGGATAATAAATATGTTTTCCTTTTTTTTATTTTCTTTTTTTGATATTTGGGTATAGTATTTTTTTAAGAAATATACAATTAAACTTAATATTATAATTAATCCTAATATCCATTCGATTGTTAGTATTGTTTCAATACGGTCAATGATTTCAAATATATCAACTCTTTTTAATAAATGAAAACTGGAATATTCATATAGGGTAGCTAAGTTAATACCGAAAATTGTTATATTGAAAAACATTAAGTTGAGTAGTGACAATGTTCCAAGTAAATAAAATAAGAAATTGGTTTTTGTTTTGTAATTTTTAATTTTATTTTTGGGAATTACGGTTAATAAAAATAGAGGGAGGATGGAGTAACAAATAAATATTAATGTACTGTAAATTATATTACCTGGGGTGTGATATAAAAATGGTTTGAGATTGTCTATATTTATTTCTTTAAATAATCCAGCAATAATTATTATGGCAAAGGTTACAGTAATATAAAAACAGAAAATACTTACTCTACCAATAGTTTTAAGATTTTTGGTATTTATATATATAATAGGAGTTATTAGGAAGATTCCAACTATAAATGGTGGGGTGGTGTATAGAAACTGGGTTGTTATAAATGTTATTAATATCCAAAAAATTAAGATTCCAAGTAATAATACTGACAAGGAAATGATTAAATTTATTAATTTTCCAAAGCTTTTGAATACGTTTTCATTAATTTGGAATATATTATCATCAGGAAATTTTTTCTTTATTTTGTTATAAATAAATGATGGGAATAATCCTAATATTATACCTAGTATGATACATATCCAGGCATCTTCCTGACAATTTAAAAGTAATATACCACTGGTTGTGACAACAAAACATGAACGAATAATAAACCATATGAAGGTTCCGTATTCTAGTGAGTCTATTTTTTTCATTTTTTAGCCTCCTTTAGTGTTTCTTGCAAAGATCCAGTTGAGATTATTTTTAAATTGGTTTTTATGTTAACTTTGACGTTTTTGAAATATTTATCATTCCAATCTTTTTCTATTTTTTCAAAATATCTTGGGTATTTTAAATATATTTTATTACCAAAACCAAATACATCACATTCATATTCATTTTTCATTCTATCTATTATTTTATAAAGGTCTTTTTTTAAGTTTTCATTCCAATGGTTTTCTATATTTTTAATTTCATTATAATCTTTTATGTTTATATTTCCACTTATGTTTTGAATTGTTCCTGAGGCTTTAACATTAATATCGATAGTATTTTTATTTTTTAATTTGGTGTTTGATGATATATTATAAGAGTCTATACTAATTTTGTTATTATTAATTTTGAGTGTATATTTTATTTGGTCTGTTTGATTTTGCAGAAGATTTATAAATTGACTTTCTTCAATAGTAGCGTATCCGACTAATTTATCACTTCGAAATATAGCTAGTGGACCTAAGATATTATAAGCGGTTGGGGTAGTTGTTTTTATGTTTTCTTCATTTGACCCTTTTTTGGAGTCACCAACTATAGATATGGATGGTAAAATTGGGTCATATCCTTTTTCTAAAACATGGCCGATAAATGTACTGTAGGTGATAGCGGTTGATGCTGATTTGGAATCATGATTTGATTCAAGTAAAGTAGCGATACTTTGAGAAGGAAATGATTCTAGTGGTGAGACAATTTTTAAGATATTTTTTGCTTCTTCATCTTTAGCTTGAAGAAGATAGAATTTTTTTCTTGTTTCAGAATTCCTAATGAGCCATCCAGCAGTTTTGAAGAATCCTTCTTTGGATATTTCTTCAGATATTACAACGACGTTTATATGTCCTAAATATATTTTTTTAGGGCTTTTTTGTTCTATTTCCATGGCGGCATCAGGGATAGTTTTTCCTTTTCCTGAGTAAACTGTAGTTTTTGCTTCGCCTTCTTTACTACTTGTTTGTCCTTTTGGGGAGTTAGCAATTAAATAGCTTACTTCGTATATATCATCTTTTTTATCTAAGGAAACACCTGTAACAATTGATAAATTATTTAATTCATCATAGTTTGAGCAGCCGGCTGAAAGAAGGCAGAAAACAAATATAATTAAGTATTTTTTCATTTTTGCCTCCTTTGTTTTGTTTTATTTTTTTTAGTGGTGTATGATGGCCTTTTTAATATTTTTGTTGTTGGAAATCTTAAAATAGAATCTTTTTGATCTTCTAAATTAAATGGGGCAAGTGGTGCAAGATATGATGTTCCAAAATTTTCAGTTGAGGCTAGTTTAATTAGTAAAATTAAACTGGCTGCTAAAATACCTGTTAAACCTAGGAAACTTGCGGCTATGATAAAGATAAATCTCCATGCTCTTATACCATTAGTGAAATCAATATCTGTGAAAATCATACTACAAATTGATGTTATTGCGGTTATAATTACGGTTATGGGTGAAACAATCCCAGCATCAACGGCGGCTTGTCCTAAGACTAAGGCACCAACTATACTCATGGCTGCTGACATGTTGCTGGGAGATCTGACATCTCCTTCTCTGATTATTTCAAAGATAATTCCTAAAAGGATTATTTCAAAAGCGGTGGGGAAAGGAACTCCTTCTCTTTGAATAGCTAATGATATTAGTAATTTATCAGGTATAACATTTTGATCAATGGTTGTTATGGCAACATAGATAGCCGGTGTAAATAAAGTTATTAAAAAAGCGAAAACTTTTAAGATTCTTGTAAAGGTTATGTTAATCCATTTTTGGGTTTGATCTTCTGAAGTGTGAAGAAAATCAATAAAAACGGTTGGTATTATTAAGACAAAGGGAGTGTTTTCAACTAAAATGGCTATCTTACCATTAAGCATTGAATTACAAACAATATCAGGTCTTTCAGTACTTAAAAATTGAGGGAATGTTGATGGTTTATTTGTTAGGTAATCTCTTAAATTACCACTTTCGATAATTCCGTCAATGTCAATTTTTTGTAGTTTCTCTTTGATTTGTTTTACTGTTTCCTTATTTGCGATACCATTTATGAAACCTATACTAATTCTTGTTTCAGTTCTTCTTCCTACTTTTACTTCTTCGAACCAAAGGTTTGGGTCTTTTATTCTTTTTCTGATTAATCCAAGGTTTTTAGAATGACTTTCCGTGAAACTATCTTTTGATCCTCTTAATACAGGCTCACTTGTTGATTCGGTTACACCTCTATCTAATTGAGCTCTTGTTTCCATGACAATGGCTTCTTCATTTTCATCTACTGTTAGGATAGTAAATCCGCTTGATAGATAATAATAAAATTCATCAAGATTTTTAATAGTTAGAACTTGACAGTTAAACATGTAATTTTTTATTTGGTTAAATAAATTTTCAAATACATTTTGTGAGGTGAAGTCAATTGATTTTATTATAAAATCACTTATTGTTGAGGTTTGTGATGAGCTTTCAAAGAAAAGAATACCAACATTAATATTATTTATTTTGATTATTCTAGTATTTAAATCTGGTGATTTTCCATATGCATTTGTTACTATATTAATTGTGTCTTTTACTTTTTTTGGTATTTTTTTCATAAAATGCTCCTTTCTTTGTTATTATGGCTTTATTTTGAAAAAATATGTTATAATTTTTTTGTGATGTATATGGATAAATATTTAGTTAAATGTGAAAAAATAGATGATTTTGGAAGAGGAATAGTTTTTTTAGATGGAAAAGTTATGTTTGTTCCTGATTTACTACCAAATGAGGAAGCTTATGTTATTAAAACATTAGATAAAAAGAAATATTCTTTAGGTAAAGTAGTATCATTTGTTTTAAAATCTGATGATAGAGTATTAAGCAAATGTAAAAATGATGATTGTGGATGTAGTTTAAAACATTTAAAATATGAAAAGGCTTTAGAATATAAAAATGAAAAGGTTAAAAATATATTTAAAAAATTTGCCTCTTTAGATGATGTTGTTTTAAAGATAGTTTACGGTGATAAGAAATGGAATTACCGTAATAAAGTTACTTTGAAAGTTAAAGGTAAATGTGGATATTTTAAAAATAATAGTCATGAGTTTGTACCTATAGATAGACATGAACTTGCGAAAGAGGATATTAATAATATCATTTCAATTCTTAATAAAGAAGATTTAAGTAATGTTTCGGAGGTTATAATTAAGGCTTATGATGAAATAATGGTTGTTATTAAAGGATATATGGATATAAGTAATTTAAAGAAGCCTGTTTCTTCAATTTATATGAATGATAAGTTAGTTTATGGAAGTAAATATATTTATAATCATATTGGTGATTTGAAATTTTTAGTTGGTCCCGAGGCATTTTTTCAAGTTAATGATGATGTGACTTTAAAGCTTTATAATAAGGTTTTGGATTATTTACCAAAAGATAAAAATAAAACAGTACTTGACTTGTACTGTGGAACTGGAACTATTAGTTTATTTTTAAGTAAGTATTATAAAAATGTGATTGGTATTGAGATTAATAAGGATGCTTATTTATGTGCGAATTTAAACAAAGAGATAAACGATATTAAAAATGTTAATTTTATATGTGGTGATGTTAGTAAGGAAATTGATAATTTAAAAGCTGATATTGTGGTAGTGGATCCACCAAGAGCTGGTTTATCTAAAGAGGGGATAAGAGATATTTTAAAAATAAATCCCGAAGAAATTGTTTATGTTTCATGTGATCCAGTTACTTTAGCGAGGGACATTAATTTACTTAATGGTTATAAGGTTGTATCGGATACACCTTTTGATATGTTTCCTATGACATATCATTGCGAGAGTGTCTGTGTATTAGAAAGGAGATAATTATGAATAATGTAATTATACGAAAAGCAACTTTAGAAGACTTAAGTACAATTCAAGAATTGAATAACTCTTTATTTAAATTAG
>CACZST010000021.1 GCA_902783895.1 uncultured Erysipelotrichaceae bacterium | reverse complement strand
CGTAAAATGAAAAAGTAAATTCCAGTTTCAATATATTTGATAAGAATTTAGTCTTACACAAAATTCCAGTTAAGTATTTGTAAGATTAAATTCTTTTTTATATAATATCTCACATGGGTGTTTCGACTATCGAAAGGAAGGTATATTAACATGTCAAAACAAACTCATGACAATAAACATTTAACACTTGATGAAAGAAAAATTATTCAAACTGGAATTGAAAATCGTTCAAAAAAGATTGATATTGCTAGAACTATAGGCAAAGACCCTACCACTATTGCTAAAGAAATCAGAAAACATAGAACTTTTAAACCAAGAAACCAATTCATTTATCCATCTGTTTGTGTTCATAGACAGGAATGTGGTGGTTGTAGAAAGCGATGTCCTAGATATGAAGAAATTAAATGTAATAAAAGGGACAAGTCACCTGGTGCTTGTAATAAATGCCCAAGTATATCTAAATGTCATTTGGATAAATATTTTTATTATGCGGCTTATGCTGATGAAGAATATAAAACTGATTTAGTTGATTTTAGAGAAGGAATAAATATGACTACTTTAGAAGTAAAGAAACTTGCTGGTATTCTCAAACCGTTATTAGATCAAGGACAGTCTCTTTATCAAATAAAATCCTCTCATAAAGAAATTAAGCAATGTATTAAAACTCTTTACAATTATATTGAAATGGGAGTTTTTAAAGAATATGGCATTAATAATTTTTCTTTAAAAGAACAGGTAAATCGTAAACAGTTTAAAAATAAGTATAAAAAAAGAAAAGAACCAGCTAATTATGAAAATCATAAATACAGAGATTATCTAGAATTTAAAGAAGATAATCCCGAAGTTCCTACTACTGAAATGGATACTGTTTTAAATTCTCAATCTGGGCCTTATATACAAACCTTTTATTTTGAAGGATCTGGTATTATGATTGGTTTCATTCATAAAGAAAAGACTTCTGAATCAATGGCCAAAACTTTGGATGATTTGGAAAATAAACTTGGACATGATTTATATAGAGAATTATTTTCTTTAATTCTTACTGACCGAGGTGTTGAATTTGAAAAGGTTTCTTTATTCGAATTTAATCAAGAAATTGGAGAATTTAGAACTAATATTTTTTATTGTGATGCTTATCAATCTAGTCAAAAACCTCATGTAGAAAATACTCATAACTATATTAGAGATATTATTCCCAATGAAATCGATATGTCTAATATCACTCAAAAGGATTTAGATTTAATATTCTCACATATTAACTCTACCCCTAGAAAATCTTTAAAAGGTAAAACTCCTTATGAAGTATTTAGTTTTATGATGAGTACTTCTGATAATCCTAATAGAGGTAAAGAAATTTTAGATTTGTTAAATATTCAAGAAATAAAAAGAGATGAGGTTATCCTAAAACCTTATCTCATAAAACACAATAAGAATAAATAATTCTTATTAAACATTAGAAACACCCATACAAACTCATAACAATAAACTTTTAACAAAAGGAATTTAGTCTTACACTTTTAAAAAAATCTATAGCCTTTTGTCTTTTCGTCGTGGTAATATTTCTAACATATTTTGTATTTTACACTATATTTTACCAAATTTCAATTAATATAATACTTAAAAACGACCATATTATGGACGTTTCTTCTACATTTAAATTTCGCTTTATGAAACTGGAATTTACTTTTTCATTTCACGAAAAAATATTTTTTTAAAATCATATTGACTTTCCAAAACTTTTTAAATTAACTTAAAATTAGTCAATATATAATAAAAAAAGGATATAAATCCTTTAACCTCTAACCTCAAAATACTCACCTGAATCTAAATAAAGAACACCTTTTTTATTATTAAATTCCTTAATAATATCTAAATAATTATCAAGTCTATTAAACTTTGGCAAAGTCAAATAAACATAATTACCATCATTCATTGTTAAATAAAATCTTTCATCATCAACTTCATTTGGATCATATCTTATTTCAGAAATTCTTTTCACTATATCATAATCAAGTTCACTTATAGATTTCAAAAGCTTACTATATTTTTTATCAGGCACATAATTAATAACAGTTGGGACTGGAAAATTATCAATAACTTCTGTTTTGTCAGTTAAAATAGTTTTTTGTTTTGGTAAATAGTAAAATAAAGGCAAATTTTCATCTACAGTTATAACTACCTGTTTAAGCCATCTTTTACTTACTGTAGCTTTTTTAATATAAGGATCTTCTTCTAACTTCTTTTTGATTTGTGTAGATGAGTTTTCTAAACTACTAGGATAATCATCAAGACCAGCTTTTTGAATTATATTCCAATCTGAGTAAAACAAGTTACCTTTAACAACTACATTATTAATCTTGATATCCATAAGAAAACTGATAATTAAACAAATAATTAATACAAATACAAAACAAAAAACAACACTACCAACCTTTATTTTCCTTTTTTTCTTTTTAACTCGTGCCATACAACCACCTTTTTATTTTTCAGTTAACTCTTTTATTTTATCATAAATTACTGTTGCACTATCAGGAACTTGTAATTTTTTTAAATTATTTTTCATATCATGTAAAGCTACAGGATTATTTATTAATTCATTAACCTCTTCAAACAAAACACCATCATCTAAATTCTTCTCTTCAAGCATAACTGCAGCTTTATTATTAACTAAATCTAAAGCATTTAAATATTGATGATTATTCGCAACAAATGGTGATGGAATCAAAATAGATGGTACTTCAAGTGAAATAATTTCACTTAATGTTGAAGCACCCGCTCTTGAAACCATCAAATCTGTCTTCTTCATCACACTTGAAAGACCCTCGTAAAATGGAATAATATGAACATTTTTTGGATACTTCTCTTTCATAACATTATCATAAGAACCTTTTCCAGTTACAAATAAAACCTCATAATCTTGACCTTCAAATTTTTTTAATTCATTTTTCAAATAATTACTTACTCTACCAGCACCTAAAGAACCCATAACAATTAAAACAAGCTTTTTATCATCACTAAGACCAAGCTCTTTTTTAGAAACAGGTTTTACCTTAAGTGCATCTTCACTACAAGGATTACCAGTTAATACCGCCTTACCTTTTGGAAGCAAATCTAAAGAAGATTCAAAAGAAACACCAATTAAATCACTATACTTACTTAAATATTTATTAGATTTACCAGGGAGTGAATTTTGTTCATGTAAAAAAGTTTTATATCCTAATTTTTTAGCCGATACAATAACAGGTACTGTTACATATCCACCAACACCAATTACAATATCTGGATTAAATTTTTTAATTATTTTTTTACACCTATCAAAACTTCTAAATAAACACCAAGCCGTCTTAAAATTTTTAAATAAATTTTTCTTGTTAAATCCATACATTTCAATAGTTTCAAATGGAATACCTTTCTTAGGTACAATATCTTTCTCCATTCTATTATGTGTTCCTATATATAAAAACTCACTATCAGGTTCTTTCTCTTTAATTTTATTAATAATAGCTAAAGCTGGATAAATATGACCACCAGTTCCTCCAGCGCTTATGATAACTCTCATACACTCACCTCATTATCATTATATCACAGCCAAATTTCTTTTTGAAGATACTACTATTATATTAAATTTAAAAACCAGGTTTCATCATTTTAAATTTTCTACTAAACTTTTTTTCATAAATATTTTATAAAATGTCACAAATAAAAATAAAATAGTTAAATAAACTAAAATAAAACTTAAAACTAAACCTTTAATATTTAAAATAATATCCACATCAAACACTTCCCGAACACACTTATATAGCTTATCCAAACAAATTAATATAAATGGAAAAGAAAGTAAAAAACCTTTTAAAGATATAATCAAAGTTTCTATTAAAATAATTTTATAATTATTATCAAATCCTATTATCTTATAAAGTGAAAATTCTCCCCTTCTAATATTTATACTAGTAATTAAAACATTTAAAATTTCCGTAAGTGACACAAACCAAATCAAAAAAACAAAACAATATAAAACTACCTTTAAAGCTAAAAATAAATTCCGCGTTATTTCATTTGATTTTTTAACATTCAAATAAGTAAATTCATGATCTTTTAGTTTTTTTAAATAATCATCTAATTTATTTTCTTTTGTTTTTAAAAATAAATTATAACTATAAATCGGACATACCTTAGAAAATTCACTGTCATTTAAATTAATAACCAAATTACTAGAAATTAAACTTTTAAATCCAAAAGGAATTTTATCACTCATCTCAAGATCCAAATAATAATTATTTAAATTTAAACTCGGCTTTTTCCAAAATATCTTTTTAACTTTATTATCTATACTCATCTTATTAATAACATGATTACCACCTAAATTAGTAACAATACCATTAACTTCCCTATCATTTTCATTTGTATATTCTTTTGGTAATATAATTTTCATACCGCAGCTTTTAAAATTAATTTTTTTATAAGCCTTTAAATCATCCGAAATAAAATTCATATTATCACTTGATATTACACTTAAATCATAATCAGGTATATTTATATATGTTTTTGTAATATAGCTAGTGTAACCTATAAATACACTAAAAATATTTATTAAAAATAAAAATAAAGCTATCCCAATTATTAAACTCCTATATTTTTTACCTTCCCTTTTAAAATTCGCATAAGCAAGTGAAAAAGGAAAAAATTTATAAGAAAAATTAACATTAAATCCTAAAACTTTTTCTTTTCTAAACATATCCATAACATGATATTTTTTTATATTTCTTAAAGGAATAATCGAACCACATATAATTACTAAAAATATAAAAAATACCCCTATTAAAATAAAAGTAAAATTAAAAATAATTTTAAGTCTTTCCTCTAATAATTCTAAAAGCAAATTATTTAAAATAAATACAATAATCTTCGTAATAATAAGGCCTAAAATAAAACCAAGAAAAATACCAATAATACTAATAAATAAATCTCCAAGAAAAATAATTTTTAACAAATCTTTATTACTACATCCCAAACTTTTATATAAAACAAATTCCCTTTTCCTAACCTCCATACAAACCTTAAATGAATTATAAATCACAAAAAACATTGTAATAGATAAGATACAAAAAATAAAAAGCAATATTTTCTTCATCAAATCAATATAATTATTATCACCTAAACCATAAAGTGATAAAAGTTTTTCATTATACTTAACTTCCTTACAAAAATATTTATGACAAATATTCGAAGTTTCCTCATATGTTTTTTTTATATCTTCAAAAACTATATAATACTTGCCAGATTTATAAACCTTACTTTTTATATTCTTATTATAATTACCCAAATCACCTTTTATTAAAACATGATAATTATCTTTTTTTATAGTAATATCTATTAAATATTTATAAGCTGAAGAAAACAAAAAACAAACACAAAAGAAAAGCTGACTAGCCAAAATAATTCCGATTAAACATGTATAAAATGATTTCTTATTTTTTAAATAAAGCTTTATCATTTTTAATATCCTTAATAATTTTCCCATCACTAATTTCAATTATTCTATCAGCTCTTTTTGCTAAATTTAAATCATGAGTAACCATCACAATAGTTTGTTTATATTTTCTATTATAAAATTCAAGTAATTTAATTATCTGTATTCCCGTTTTACTATCTAAATTACCTGTCGGTTCATCTGCTAAAAGTATTTTAGGTTTATTAATAAGTGCCCTACCAATAGCTACTCTTTGCTGCTGACCACCTGATAAATCATTTGGTAAAACATCCTCTTTACCACTAAGTCTCAATGTTTTAAATATTTCTTTTATTTTTTTATTGCTTAATACCTTACCATCAAATAAAGCTGGCAAAACAATGTTTTCACGGGCCGTAAGCATCGGAATCAAATTAAAAAATTGATAAACAAAACCAATATTTTTTCTTCTAAACCTTGTTAAATCCTTATCTTTAAATTTATATATTTCTTCATTATTAATAACAACCCTTCCAGAAGAAGGCTCATCAATACCACCAAGAATATTTAACAAAGTACTTTTTCCTGAACCACTTTTACCAGTTATTGCAATATACTCTCCCTTTTCAATTTTTAAATTAATATTATAAATTGCATATAATTCTTTATCACCATCACTATATTTCTTACATAAATTTACTGTCTTAATTATTTCCATATTTAACTCCCTCATAAATATATATACGCGGTCATTTACCTATTTCCTTTTTTTAAAACAAAAAAAGTGGTTATTTAAATCACTTTAATTATGTCAGGGGCATATTTTAATTATTTTATAGTCTGTATTTCTTCTATAGAAAGTCCAGTATACTTAGATATTACATCAATTGGAACATTATCTTTAATCATATTTTTAGCAATTTCTATTGATTTTTCATTCTTAGCTTCGTTTATATCAATATTCCTCGCAAGCTCTTCAAGCATTTCTAAATAAACATCATCATCACTACTAAAATCTAT
>CACZST010000020.1 GCA_902783895.1 uncultured Erysipelotrichaceae bacterium | reverse complement strand
CTTAGAATTTTTTCTAAATCTTCTTTTTATTGTTGTGAACTATTTGGGGTTCACTTAATTTTTATGCTTCTTTACATATTTTTTATTATTTAATAACTTCTGAAACGTTACCTGCACCAACTGTTCTTCCACCTTCACGGATTGAGAATTTAGTACCATTTTCAATAGCGATTGGTGCGATTAATTCTACTGTCATTTCAACGTTATCACCAGGCATTACCATTTCAACTCCTTCAGGTAGTTCGATAACACCAGTTACGTCTGTAGTTCTGAAGTAGAATTGTGGACGATAGTTACTGAAGAATGGAGTATGTCTTCCACCTTCTTCTTTAGTTAAAACGTAAACTTGCGCTTTAAATTTAGTGTGTGGAGTAACTGATCCAGGTTTAGCAATAACTTGTCCTCTTTCAACGTCTTCACGGTTAACACCACGAAGTAATAGTCCGGTATTATCTCCGGCTTCAGTAAAGTCTAATTGCTTTCTGAACATTTCAATTCCAGTAACTACTGTTTTCTTTGTAGGTTTTAAACCAACGATTTCAACTTCTTCGTTTAGTTTTAATTCACCACGTTCAACACGTCCAGTAACAACTGTACCACGTCCAGTGATAGTGAATACGTCTTCAATTGGCATTAAGAATGGTTTATCATTGTCTCTAGCTGGAGTTTCGATCCAAGTATCAACAGCATTCATAAGTTCACCAATTTTTTCTTCGTAAGCAGCGTCTCCTTCAAGAGCTTTAAGAGCTGAACCTCTAATCATTGGAGTTTCATCTCCATCGTAACCATATTCAGATAATAATTCTCTAACTTCCATTTCAACTAGGTCAAGAAGTTCTTCATCATCTACCATGTCACATTTGTTTAAGAAAACAACCATACGTGGAACACCAACTTGACGAGCAAGTAAGATATGTTCTCTTGTTTGAGGCATTGGACCATCTGTAGCAGCAACTACTAGGATACCACCATCCATTTGAGCAGCACCAGTGATCATGTTTTTAACGTAATCAGCATGGCCTGGACAGTCTACGTGTGCGTAGTGTCTGTTTTCAGTCTCATATTCGATATGAGCAGTATTGATTGTAATACCTCTTTCTCTTTCTTCAGGTGCTTTATCAATATCTGAAAAGTCTTCACGCTTAGCTAAACCTTTTTTAGCAAGGTAATCACTAATAGCGGCTGTTAATGTTGTTTTACCATGGTCAACGTGTCCGATAGTACCAATATTAACGTGTGGTTTTGAACGATCAAATTTTTCTTTTGCCATATAATATTTCTCCTCTTTTCTATTTCATTTAATATTTTATCAATAGTGGATTAAAATTTCAAGTACTTTATACTAGTTTCCACCATTTTTTTTGATAATATCTTCTGCGATATTCTTTGGAACTTCTTCATAATGGTCAAATTCCATTGAGAAGACTCCACGACCTTGAGTGTTAGATCTTAAGGTTGTTACGTAACCGAACATTGATGCAAGTGGAACCATTGCGTCAACTTTTAGAGCTTTACCTCTTGATTCTTGTCCAAGTGGACGTCCTCTTCTTGAAGTAATATCACCCATGATTGTTCCTAGGTATTCATCTGGAACACTAATTTGAACTTTCATGATTGGCTCTAAGATAACCGGGTTACATTTATTTTTAGCTTCTTTTAATGCAAGTGAAGCTGCAACTTTGAAAGCCATTTCAGATGAGTCTACATCGTGGTAAGAACCATCAAATAATGTAGCTTTTACATCCATCATTGGGAATCCAGCTAAAACACCAGATTCTAAAGCTTCTTGAAGTCCTTTGTCAACAACTGGAATATATTCTCTTGGAACAGCTCCTCCAACAATAGCGTCAACAAATTCATATCCTTTACCTGGGTTTGGTTCAAATTTAACCCATACGTGACCATATTGTCCACGACCACCTGATTGTTTGATATATTTACCTTCACAGTCAGCAGCTGTTTTGATTGTTTCTCTATAAGAAACTTGTGGATTACCAACGTTGGCTTCAACGTTAAATTCTCTTTTCATACGGTCAACAATGATATCTAAGTGAAGTTCTCCAACACCAGCAATAATAGTTTGTCCAGTTTCTGGATCAGTTGATGCTCTAAATGTTGGGTCTTCTTCAGATAATTTTTGTAAAGCTAAGGCCATTTTATCTTGGTCAGCTTTAGATTTAGGTTCAACAGCAAGTTCAATAACTGGTTCTGGGAATTCCATTGGAGCTAAGATACATGCATGTTTTTCGTCACATAATGTATCACCTGTTGTTGTAGCTTTTAAACCTACTGCAGCAATGATATCTCCAGTATATGCTTCAGATATTTCTTGTCTGTGGTTGGCGTGCATCAATAAGATACGACCAATTCTTTCCTTTTTGTTTTTATTAGCATTTAATGTATATGAACCACTTGCTAATTTACCAGAATAAACTCTGATGAATGTTAATTTACCAACAAATGGGTCAGTCATAACTTTGAATGCTAATGATGAGAATGGTTGACTATCACTTGGATGTCTTTCAATTGGGTTACCATCCATATCTACACCTTTGATAGATTCAACATCAGCTGGTGATGGAAGGTAATCATTGATAGCATCTAGTAATGGTTTGATTCCCATGTTACCTAGGGCAGTTCCGCACATTACTGGGAAGAATTTAACTTCAAGTACTCCTTTACGGATTGCTCTTTTAATTTCTTCAACAGAAATTTCTTCACCTTCTAGGTATTTATTCATTAATTCATCATCGAATTCAACAACTGTTTCAACAAGTTCGTTATGTTTTTCTTCAGCTTGTTTTCTTAATTCTTCTGGAATTTCGATTTCAGTAGCGTTTTCTTCAGGTTTACCATCAAAATGATAAGCTTTCATTGTTACTAAATCAATAACACCGTTGAATTCACTTTCAGCACCAATTGGCCATTCAATTGGTTTTGCGTTTACACCTAAACGTTCTTCGATACTGTCTAAACTATATTGGAAGTCCGCACCTAATTTATCCATTTTATTGGCAAAAATCATTCTTGGAACATTATAGTCATCAGCTTGACGCCATACAGTTTCAGTTTGAGGTTCAACACCTTGTGAGGCATCGATTAGAGCAACAGCTCCATCTAAGACTCTTAAACTTCTTTGTACTTCAACAGTAAAGTCAACGTGTCCTGGAGTGTCGATTATGTTTAATCTGTAACCTTTCCAGTGAGCAGTTGTTGCTGCTGAAGTAATGGTAATACCACGTTCTTGTTCTTGTTCCATCCAGTCCATTTGAGCGGCACCATCATGTGTTTCACCTATTTTATGGATTTTTCCTGTATGGTATAAGATTCTTTCGGTACATGTTGTTTTACCCGCATCGATGTGGGCCATGATTCCGATATTACGTGTGTGATCTATACTATATTCACGAGCCATATTTTATTTCCTTTCTTACCATCTATAGTGAGCAAATGCTTTGTTAGCTTCTGCCATTCTGTGAGTATCCTCACGTTTTTTAACTGCTGCTCCTACTCCGTTAGAAGCATCAATTATTTCGTTTGCTAAGTTTTCAGCCATTGAGTGACCTCCTCTTAGACGAGAATAGTTAACTAACCAACGTAGACCTAAAGCTTGGCTACGGTCAGCTTTAACTTCGATTGGAACTGGGTAGTTAGCTCCACCAACTCTTCTAGTTCTTACTTCCAAAGCAGGTTTAATATTTTCTAAAGCTTTGTTGAAGACTTCTACTGGGTCAGAGTTTGTTTTTTCTTTAATTTGATCAAATGCATCATAAAGAATAGTTTGAGCAGTACCTTTTTTTCCATCAAGCATGATTTGGTTAATTAGTTTTGTAACTACTTTTGATTTATATATTGGATCTGGTAGTACATCTCTTTTAACTGCTTGTCTTTTACGCATTAAATAACCCTCCCTTCATTATTTACTTTTTGGTTTTTTAGCACCATATTTTGAACGTCCTTGACGTCTTTTTTCAACACCAGCTGTATCCATTGTTCCTCTGATTACGTGATAACGAACACCGATTAAGTCTTTAACACGTCCTCCACGAACTAGAACAACACTGTGCTCTTGTAAGTTGTGTCCTTCTCCTGGGATGTAAGTATCAACTTCTCTCCCGTTTGATAATCTAACACGAGCATATTTACGAAGAGCTGAGTTTGGTTTCTTAGGTGTTTTAGTTCCAACACGTGTACAAACACCACGTTTTTGTGGAGAGTTAGTTTTGGTAACTTTTTTATCTTTACTGTTGAAACCGATGTTTAACATTGGAGATTTACTCTTTTTAGTTTTACTTCCTCTTCTTTTTCTAACTAGTTGGTTAATAGTAGGCATATTCTTACCTCCTTTCATTGCACATATCCAGGCGTTTTAATTTTTTAGAATTTAAAGATTTACCAAATAAGGTAAATCTAAATTAAAACAATTTAACTATATCATTTTATTATATAAAAGTCAATAAATTTATTATATTTTAAGCAATTTTGTATGGGTTAGTCTCTGTACCTTCTCCAGTTAGTACTGTTTGGGTTAATATCATTACTGGATAAATCTCATCATAACTTGAAACATCATTTGCAGTTGGGTTACCAGGTGTTCCAGATATTACTTCCCCATTTTTAATTCTTAAGACTATTACGGCTGTTTGGCCTCCTTTTTTTGGAACTTGGTCATTTCTTGTTAATGTATATCCATTTTTAAATAACCAATTTTGATTAGCACAATTTGTGTTAAGTAGATAATTATCTTTTCTACAGTTTGTATCAGCACTTGCCTTAGCATATTCTAAAGCAGATATTAATCCAACTTTACTAGTTGATGTTTCTTCGCTTTCATGGTAGAGGTATCCTGTTGAAAATTCTCTGTTTACCAATTTATTTTTTATATTAATTGGTAAGGAATTAAAGTATGTATTATTTAGATAATTATTTATTGATGATACTTTCCAATCGTTGCTTCTACCTGAATCAAATGGCATTTTACCGATTGATGTTTGTTTAATTATATTTAGTGTGGCATCTGGATTAATTGAAACTATTCGCCATAGTTCACCATTTAACTCAACATAATTATCTGGATTTCCTCCTTTATAAACACATCCATTATCATAATACATACCATCACCTGTTGTTACTACTGGAACAGGGATTGTTCCAACAACACACTGGCTGCCTGGAGCTGGCGGAGTTATTGGTCCAGGGCCTACTGATGTATTATTTATGGCCATGGTTGCATAATCACCACTACTGAATTCAGCGATAAATCTTCCTTTGTTTTCTATTTCATCTGCGGATAATCTTTTGATAAAATCTCTGGTTTTTTGATTTATATTTGAATCGTCATTTGATTTTATATAATTTTTAAGTTCGGTTAGGTCTGATTTTGTATAGTATAATTTACTTATATCAGCGTCTTCAAATAATGTATTACAATAACTTTGGTCTAATGATAATAATGTAGAACAACCACCATTTGCTTTATCATATACTAGAAAATATTTTTGTGAATTAAGGTTATTATTTAAAACAGTTAAATTATTTGGATCAGATGATAAATAATTTGAAACTGTTCCAAGGCTATATAATGCTTTTGGACTATTATATTTCATATTATTTTTGTATGTAGTCATTAGATTTTGGAATTGGACAAATAAAAATAGAAGTACTGTTATAACAAATGTTGAAACGACTAATGATTCAGCTAGTAAAAAACCTTTATTATTTTTCATTTTATCCCCTACTTTTCTAAGTATATTTTACATATATTTTTTTGTAAAATCAATAAAAGGACAAAAAATGTCCTTTTTATAATGTAAATTATTTGCTTTTTACTATAGTTATATTGCGATTTTCTAAGTTTAGTTTATTTGCAAATTTTTTAAATGTTTCAAAGTCTAAATTTTGATATGTTTCATGCGGATTATAATCTATTTTTCCATATTTAAATATATCATTAACTATTCTTCCCTTTACTCCTACTACTCTTTCAGAACTTATTACTAGATAGTTTAATAAGACTTTTTTAATTAAATTAAAGTTTCTCTCACTAAATTCTTTTGATTTTATTTGCTTATCAATTAAATCAATTATTTTATTTTCATCTTCTTTAACTGTTACTTCGGCATTTATTATGTAATAATCCCCTGCTTTATAATAATATGAACTTACATCACTTAAGATATTATTATCATTAAAAGTAATGTCAGGAAAATCAGTTATTTCACTGAAATTCATATCAGCAAATAGTCCTATATATATATCATTTAATTTTTCATCTTTGAAGAAATTAGGATTTTTAATTTTATAAGAGATTAATATTTCTTTATTTGGGGTATCTTTATATATTACGTCATTTGCTTTAACAACTTCTTCTGGCTCTTCTTTTCCAATGGTAACTGGTTTTTCTTTTTTTGAAATATTAAAGTTTTTATAATAATCTTTGATAAATTTTATTGTTTCATCTACATCAATACCACCTGTTATGGTTAAAAACATATTACTTGGATGATAGAATGTTTTATAACAAACTTCTATTTCTTCTTTGGTCATATTATTTATATCATCAAGTGATCCTAAAACAGAATTTTTATAATATGAATTTTTAAAGATATCAGCAGCAGCTTTTTCAAAGATTATTTCTGGTATTTCATCCATTGATGCCTTTTTCTCTTGTGAAATTATTCCTTTTTCTTTTTGAATATTTTCTTTCGTAAAATAAGGTTTGTGAACACAGTCCAATAAGGTTTGGAGATTATCTAAAAAATGAGTTGGCCCTTCGAAGTAATATGCGGTCATATCGTATGATGTGAATGCGTTTGCGGACGCTCCATTATTTTCATATATTTGAAGTGGAGATAATCCTGGTTTTTCAAACATTTTATGTTCAAGGAAATGAGCTACACCAGCAGGCACCTTAACTATTTTTCCTTCATTTTCAAATTCTAATACTGAGCCACCAAATCTTACTGTCATTTGGGCGGTAATTTCGTTAAATGGCATTGGACATAAATATATTTCTAGGCCATTATCTAAGGTTTCTGTATAAACAGGTAAATCTAATTTCTCAATATATCTACGCTCCATTTTGACCACCTTCTAATAAGAATATAGTATCAATATGAACTTTTTTAGCAACATTTTGAATATCTTTTTTAGTTATTTTTTCTATTTCAGTTTTTCTTGTTTCTAAATCATCGCTTTTGATAAATATTTGAGATTCTAAATTTTCAGTAATACTAATTAAACTATCTTCAATATTTATTAATGAATTATTATATGTGTTTTTAACAGACTTAATTTTTTCGTCTGAAAAATTCCCTTCTTCTATTTTTTTCATATTCTCTTTTATTAGTTCATGAACTTTTTCAAACTTGTCACAATCAATACCAGCATATATATTAATTATTCCTTCTAGGGGTTTGGCATTTGAGTAAATATAATAACAAAGTGAATGTTTTTCTCTTACATCATCAAATAATAAACTATTAGTTCCCCTTCCTAAAATCCAACTATATAAAAGTAATGTGTATTTTTTTTCAGTTTCAGTTAAATTTACTGCTTTTAATCCCATTGCTAATTTACTTTGGGTATTATTTGTTTTTTCTTTAATTATTTTTGGACTTTCATTATATTCTTTTTGGTCAATATAATGAGATGTTAGGGTTTCTATGTTTGAATTTCTTTTGATTAATTTTTCTAATATTTCCTTTATTTGATTTTCATCAATATCACCAGAAATAAAGATATCCATTTTACTATTTTTTAAAAGGTTTTGATAAAATCTATATAAACTTTCTTCAGTTATTTCTTCGGTTTGTTTGATATAATCTTCAATAGTTAATGGTTTAAAATCATATATTTGCATATTTCCCATAAGTCTATAATTTGAATAAGCATCAGGGTTATCTTTTAATGATTTTAAATATTCTAAACAGTTTGTTTTTTCATTTTCAAATATTTCTTTATCGAAATGATTATCTACAGTTTTAGGATTAAATAAGAAATCTAAGACATATTTTATTGTTTTTTCGTTCATACCCTTTTCAGTATATTTTTCATTTGTGAATGTGGCAGCTAAAGATAAGCATTTTTTACTACCACTATCAACACTTCTTATTGACCACATTGGGTCATATAAATCAGCACAAATAATATTCCTTTCTTTTAAAGATTTATATTTTGTACTGACAGTTAAAATGTTTTGAAGTAGTGACATATATGCATTTGTTTCTCTTTGGGCATTAGTTCTTAAATCTATTTTCATTCTTACTGTTTTAAATTTTTCTGTTTTGATTATATGAAGATCATAATATTTTTCTTTTATATCTATTTTTTTCAAGTGATTCACCTCTTTTTTATTATGGCTATTTTATTTGATTATATAGCTGAATCTAGAGCTAATTCAATCATTTTATCTAAGCCTTTTTCTCTTTCTTCAGCGGTTGCGATTTCAGTTATATATTTTGAGTCAACAACACTCATTAAACATGCAGCTTTTTTATTTAATACTTTGGCAGTATAAAATAAAGCAAAAGCTTCCATTTCAGCGGATATTGGTTTAATGTTTTCAGGTATTCTTTCAAAGAATTTAGATAAATCTGTCATATATGCATCAAAACAATCTAAACATGCGGTTGTACCTTCATATATATTTATATTTTTTTCTTTGGCGATTTTTTTTATTTTATCATTTAGACTTTTATCAGCGTTTACTAAATGACAATTATCGTTATTCATAGTTAAAGCAAAATTACTTTCACTGTAAACATCTTCTGATAAAATAATATCAAATAATTTCATTTCTTTTAAATAAGCTCCGCATGAACCTATTCTAATTATATTTTCTACACCATAAACATTATATAATTCATAGGCATAAATACCCATACTTGGCATTCCCATACCACTTGCCATGACAGTTATTTCTTTTCCTTTATATGTTCCTGTATAAGCATAAATATTTCTTACTTTATTTACTATCTTATAATTTTCTAAATATTTTTCAGTAATATACTTTGCGCGCAAGGGATCTCCTGGCATAATTACTGTTTTTGCTATTTGACCTAACTTTGCTTCATTATGTGGGGTCATATTCTTCATCTTCCTTTCATATTCTAATGTTAAGTTTAACAAACAAAAGGGTTTTAGTCAACGTTTATGGTACATTAGTGTACATAGTTTGGCATTAAACTATTACTTTTGCTTTATTAAAAAAATAATCAGATTATCTGATTACTTTTCATTTATTATTCTTTTACTTGTTATATAAGTAATTAAGAAATAACTACCATAATTGTAATTAGTAATATTGCAGTCATAATAATTGATGATAGATTTACTTCAAAATTCATACTTTCAATTATTTTACTAGCAGACATTATTCCAAATATTGAGTGGATAATGGCAATTACAAGTGGGAATATAAAGAATATTCCTATTTGATAAAGTAGTGCTTTATCAAGACTTTTATCGTCAACACCAATTCGTCTTAACATTTCATATTTTTCTTTATTGTCACTGCTTTCTGATAATTCTTTTAAGGCTAATATGGCAGCAGATGAGATTAAGAAAATAATTCCTAGATAAAGTCCCATGAAAACCATTATGGCACTTAGTCCTGTACTTGCAGCATATATATCTATCTTAGTATTGGAAGTAATTTTATCTTCATTATATAGCTTATAATTATTTTCCATTATCTTTTCATCAACTTTTTCTTTATCTCCTTTGTAGTTTGCAGCTAAACATTCTATTGATGAGTTTGCTTTAGAAGTATCTATATTATCTGGCATTATTACGATACCAGTGTTTGATTTATTAGCGCCTAAATCAATATGTGATTCTATACAGTGATTATATTTAGATTTATATTTTTTATCACCTATTTGGATAGTTACACCTTTTTCTAAGGCTTTGTTTTGGTAATTTACCATTTGTTTGTAATCAGCTATTATTATATATTCATTTTCTTTTAAAGATAGTGTTTTGTATCCATAAAATTTAGCAAATTTATTATATTCTGATATTGTCATAACTGGGACGTTTTGACTAAGTAAAAGTTTATGCTCTTTTAACTGATTTTTTATTGGTTTCATCAAATTTTCGACGGTTATAGTATCGAAGAAATACATGTTACCTTCAACATAATCACTAAAATTATTTAATTTTTCTTTTTCTAATACTTGATAAATATTTTGGCTGTTTTCTTCATTTGGTTTTTTGAAAACAACATCGACTGGAGTTCCATATTTTAAATCTTTTTTAAGTGATGCATTAATACTCCAAGCAGATGAAAATATAGTTATTGTGAAGAATAATAGTAAACATATGATACTCATAGAAAATACTGTTGTATTTACTTTACTGTTTATTTGTCTTAAGGTAAATATATTTAAATTTTTATAATATATTTTTTTATTTGACTGAATTAATTTTAAAATAAATCCAGATAGTGAGAAGAATAGTATAAATGTTCCAATAATTCCCATTAGAAGTGCGGTACCAAATAGGTCTAAACTATCTAATCTATTTATTGCAAGATAATATGCGGTTGATAGGATTATTACAGCTATAATAAATAAAATAACTGATAAAGTTAAATTCCTTACTTTAACTTTTTCTCCTTTTTTAGATGCATTTAATAGATTAATAAGTTTATATTTTGATATGGCAAATACATTGAAAATCATAACAACTAGATAAATAATTGCGTAATATATGATTGTTTTAATTGCGGCAGCGCTTGAAAAGACAAACTCAAATTTAGACATGTCAACTTCAAACATTTTCGCAACTACAATAGACATGAACTGAGATGCGATTACCCCTACTCCAAGTCCTACTATTAATGATATTATACCGATAATTATGGTTTCCATTAATAATATTTTTGAAACTTGTCTTTTACTCATACCTAATGTTAGGTATATTCCAAATTCTTTTTTTCTTCTTTTTATTAAGAATCTACTAGCATATATTATTAAAAATCCTAATATAACGGCTACTAGTATTGATACACCACCTAAAAATTCATTCATGTGACCAATTACTGCCTTTTGAGAATTATTAAGTTTAAGTAATGCTTCTTGGCTATCTAATGCATTAAAGACGTAGAATATAGCAACACCAAGTACTAATGTTAGGAAATATATAGCATAATCTTTAAAACTTTTTTTAATGTTTTTTAATGATAGTTTAAAGAGCATCATTCATATCCCCTCCAAGTAAGGTTACAACATCAATTATTTTATCAAAGAATTCTTTTCTACTATCATCACCTTTTACAAGTTCAGTAAATATTTTTCCATCTTTTATAAATAATATTCTTGAACAATAACTTGCAGTAAAGGCATCATGAGTGACCATTAAAATGGTTGCTTTTAAGTCTTTATTTAATTCATTTAATTTTTCAAGCAACATTCTTGATGATTTTGAGTCAAGCGCTCCAGTTGGTTCATCAGCTAATATTAATTTTGGATTTGTAATAATAGCTCTTGCGGCCGCAACTCTTTGTTTTTGACCTCCTGATAATTGATAAGGATATTTTTTTAAAATTTTACTTATATCTAATGTTTTCGCAATACTTCTTATTCTTTCTTCTATTTGTTTTGGTTTTACGCCTTGAATAGTTAAAGCAAGTGCGATATTTTCATAGGCTGTTAAGGTATCTAATAAATTAAAATCTTGGAAGATAAAGCCTAGATCTTCTCTTCTAAATTTATTTAATTGATTACCTTTTAATTCAGTAACATCGGTATCATTTATTAAAATGTGACCACTCGTTACTTTATCGATTGTTGAAATACAGTTAAGTAATGTTGTTTTACCGGAACCAGAAGCTCCCATAATACCAACAAATTCACCTTCAACAACATCAAATGATATATTATTAATAGCTTTGGTTAGGTTCCCGCGGTTACCATAATATTTTTCTACATTTGATACTTTTAAGATTTTTTCCATTTCTTTCACCTCACCTTCATTATACATATTTAACTTTTATATAACAATTTATTAAAATTACTTAATATTACAGTTTTGTAAGAAAAAACTTAAGATACATCTTAAGCTTACATTAAATTTTATAATTTAAGGCATTTATATATTTTTCAAGATATACATCCTTTTGTTTTGAATTATACTGCATAATAAAACGAGGGTGTTCAAGAGGTATTATCACTTTGAAAAAGTTATATTCATCGTTTATTTTAGATAAAAATTTATAATTTTCTCCACTACCAATACAATAACAGACAGTTGTATCAATATTGAAATTAAGCTGTTTTTTTATCGATTTTATAATGAATGAATAAAGTGAATCTTTTAATTTTTTATTTTCATAATAATTACAGTTAACTAAATTACCTTTTGAATTTATTTTTGCTATTCCTATTGGACATACAAAATTCATATAAAAATCATTGTAAAACTTTTCTGTGCCGCCGTATTTTTCTATTACCTCATATAAGAAATTTGATGAGGCTTTATTTATATAGAAATTGTCAATAAAGATTCCTGTTTTATTTTGAAGATGCTCAATATTTTCAAATGGAACCCCTGTAACTCCTGTGCCACGACGTGCTGGTGAACTTCCTAATATCATACGTCTTTTTTTATTATCATTATAATATTTTTGATAAAACGTTTTTGTTATATTTTGAACTTGTTTTTTTGAACTACTGTTAAATGGATTGATTTCTTTAAATCCTGTTGGTAGATTCAGTTTTGTTTTTGATAATTCATTATTAAATTTTAATATTTTTTGGGAAGTTTTTTCAGGCATTTTATTTCTCCTTATTAGCAAAATAATTTAAGCTTACATTAAATTATTTTTATAATATTCTTTTCCTTTTTTAGTTATGGTATAAGTTTTATTATCTTTTGTTTCAATTAATTTTTGATTTTGGAGTTCTTCTATGGCTTTTAACCATTTTTCTTTTTCATCTTTGATATTTACTTCATAATAACCAGCTTTAATTATATTATTATCTACTGTAATATCACTATTTATTTCTATTGCTCTTTTGAAAAGCATGCTTGATCTTTCATCTAGTCTTATATTATTTTCAATACTTTCTAATGAAAATGTAAAATCTTCTTCTCCAATATTAATTGTAAATTCGTTATTTTCAAATCTTTTACTTTTTGTAAGATATCCCATAATTTTAATTCCTTTCTATTTCTTTTGTATATGAGCCTATTGGGAAAGTAATGATGACTTCAGTTTTATCATTACTTTTTATTTCAACTTTATGACCTAATTTATTACATAATTCTTTTACTAAATATAAGCCTAGTCCAGTTGAGTTATATTTTTTTCGGCCATTTTGGCCAGTGAATCCTTTATCAAAGACTCTAGGTAAGTCACTTTTACTTATTCCTATCCCATTATCTACGATATAAAGTTTTATATTTTCTTTGCTTTGTTTGGTAAATATAGATATTTTAGGATTTTTATCTATGTATTTAATACTGTTAGATATAATTTGATTTAAAATGAATTCAAGCCATTTACTATCTGATTTAACATTTATATTAGTGTCTTTTATATCTAATTTTATATTTTTATAAATAAATGATTTTTTATTATTTAAAATTACTTTGTTTATGATATCATTTAGGTTTGTTTCTTTGATTAAATAATCTTTTTCTAGGGCCTGACTTCTTGAGTAAAAAAGCATTATTTCAATATAATTATTTATTTTGCTTGCCTCTTCAGAAATACTATTGGTGATTTCATTTTGGTTATTTTCACATATTAATTTAATTGTTGAAAGTGGTGTTTTTATTTCATGAATCCACATTTCAATAAATGATTTAAAATCTTCTTCTTTGAATTTATATTTATTTATTTCATCTATTTTATATTTATCGGTTTGTTTCATTATTTCTTTTATAATTTTTCCGTCAATAAAATATGGTGTAGGCATTGTTTCCGTAATTAATAATTTATTATCGATATTATTTATTATTTCAAATAATTCATTATAAAATATTTTTCTTTTGTAAAATCCTTCAAAGATAAATATTAATCCAAATATACAAAGAAGAAATAGGACTAAAACTTTTGCGGGAAGAATTAAATCAAAAACAGATAAGATTAGGAAAATAATTATTAAGATAATTAAATATGTAATTATTAATAAAGCTTTTTCTTTTAGATAATCTATAAATTTCATAGTACTATATAACCCCATCCGCGTCTTGTTTCAATTATATTTTTAAAACCTAATTCTTCTATTTTCTTTCTAAGTCTTGCCATATTAACAGTTAATGTATTATCATCAACAAACATTTGACTATCCCAAAGATAATTCATAAGTTCATCTCTGGTTACGACATTTCCTCTTTTTTCTAATAAATAAGAAAATATTTGAACTTCATTTTTAGTTAATATAACATTTTTACCATTATATTCTAGCGTTCCTTTAGATAAGTTTATTTTCATTCCTTCGTAATTTAAAATATGACTTATTTCTGGTTTACTTCTTTTTAATACTGCTTCGATATGGGCTAGTAGTATTTGAAGATTATAAGGTTTGGTAATAAAATCATCGGCACCATAGTTCATGCATAAAAGTTCATCTATTTCACTATTTCTACTTGTGACAATAATAATTGGTGTTTTGCTTTGTTTTCTTATTTCTTTACATAAATGCATACCGTTTACACCTGGAATATTTATATCAAGTAAAATTAAATTTGAATCTTCTTTTAAAATATCATTTAAGGTATTTTCAAAATTTGTAATTATTTTTGTTTGATATCCATTATTGTTTAAAAATGTTTCTAGTTCTTTTCTTATTTTTTCTTCATCTTCAATTATTATTATTTTATCCATGTTTATCACCGCTTTAATTATAACATTTATTTATAAAAAAAGACTAATTTTTAATTAATCCACTTTTATTTTTTGTAAATTTTTGATAAAATTTTTGCTTTTTAAATATAAACCTGTGTACCTTGAATAGTAATCGTCTAAAAAAAGATTTATTTCATTTTTAGATTCTTTTGATATTTCTATTTTACTTATTTTGGAAATATCTACATAGTAAAGCATTCTTATTAATTTGATTGTTTTAGTAGTAACTTTCTTTTCGTTTGTATAGCAATTTAGACAGACATACCCACCTCGATAACTTGATAAGGTTATTATTCCTGTTTTTTTGCCACATATAGCGCATGAATCAATGATGGGCATTACTCCTAAAAAATCTAAATATTTAAGTTCTAGTATATTCATAATAACTAAGGGATCATAACCTTCATTTATTTTTATTAAACTTTCTTTTAATAAATCAAATATTTTAGGGTCACTATTTTGTTTGATTACTCCTTCACTTAGTTCTAGAAGATAGGCAGAATAACTGATAGCGGTTATATCTTTTTTTAAGTTTTTAAAAGAATTTAAAATTGATACTTCTTTTAATGTTGAAAGTTTTCCTTCTTTATAAAATATAATAAATTTGCCATATGTGAGTTTAGAAGTTACACTTCTTAGAGGACTTTTAAGACTTCTGGCACCTTTGGCCATTATGCCAATTAAACCTTTTTCTTTAGTGATAACATTTATTATTTTACTTGTTTCACTATAGTTGGTTTCACTGGTAATTATTCCTTCAACTTCAATCATTTTCTATTTTTTTATATTCTAGGTAATACTTAATTTTTCCGGTTATTTTAAATAAGTTCCAAAGCTGTTTTTTAGTCATATAATCACCTCTACTATAATATGGTATTTTGTTTTATATTTTATGCAATATAATAATATCATATTTTAAAAAAATAACCAAGAAGGTTATTCGTTAAAATCATTAAATTTGAATTCAGTTAAATATTTTTCACGGTCTCGCCATTTTTCAATTGTTTTTACATATAATTCTAAATATACTTTGGCACCTATGATTTCTTCTAGATCTTTTCTAGCTTCGGTTCCAATTTTTTTAAGTTTGCTTCCTTGTTTACCGATGATTATTTTCTTTAATGCATCACGGTCAACAATGATATCGACATTTATAATTCGATTACCTTTATCTTTGACAAATTTGGTAGTAACACAAGTAACTGAATAAGGTATTTCATCACCTGTTGATCTAAGAATTTTTTCTCTTACGACTTCGGCAGCCATAAATTCCAAACTTCTGTTAGTGATAGTTTCATCATCAAAGAATTTAACATTATCAGGTAGATACTGTCTGATTACTTTGATTAAAGTATCGATATTTTTCCCTTTCAATGCGGATACTGGAACTATATCTTTCCATTCATATAGATCTTTGTATTCAAGTATTTTTTTAAATATTTCATCCTTTGAAAGACCATCAATTTTATTAATAACTAAGATAACTGGTTTATTTAAATCTTTGAATCTTTGAATGACATATTTATCTCCACCACCAAGACCAGCTTTGGCGTCAACTAGGAAACAAACGACATCAACATCGTCGATACTGTAGTAAGCTCCTTTATTTAATATTTGACCTAGTTTATGAGTTGGTTTATGAATACCTGGTGTATCAACAAATACAATTTGGGTATCTTTATCATTATAAATTCCTTGAATAATATTTCTTGTTGTTTGAGGTTTATTTGAAGTGATTGCTAACTTTTCACCAATTATTTCATTTAATAAGGTTGATTTTCCAACATTTGGTCTTCCTGTAAAACTTACAAATCCGCTTTTCATTTTATATCACCACTTTCGAAAGGATATGGGCATAAATCTTTTACTGTTATTGTTTTTGATTTATCACCATTATAGTTATAGGTTGTTATTTTAGTATTTTTACAAAAGTCAACCAAGGCTTGTCTACATATAAAACATGGGAAACAATAATCATCTGTTTTATTCATAATATAAATATGTTTAAAATCACTAGGTTTATATCCTTCAGTAATAGCAGAATATAAAGCATTTCTTTCGGCACATATTCCACTGGCAGGAGATGATGTTTCAACATTTACTCCATAAAAAAGTTTTCCATCATTACATTCAATTATAGCGGCAACATAATAATTATATATTGGTGAATAGCTATTTTCTAATAATTTTCTTAATTTTTCTTCCATTTACATTACTCCAATCATGGTTAATATTTTAGGGACAAAGATTATAATGGCAATTATGATTGCGGTAAAGCCAAATGTTAGTACGGCCGCAGCGGCAGTATCTTTGGCGATTTTAGCAAGTGGATGAACTTTATCAGTTATAAGATCAATGGTTGCTTCAATACTTGTGTTTATAAGTTCGGTAGCGATAACTAAACCGATAATTAAGCATAATATAAGCCATTCAGTTAAAGATATATGAAAATATAGGCCAGCTATGATTACAACAATTGTTGATAAGGCATGAAATAAAATGTTTTGTTCGTATTTAAAGGCATATTTTAAACCATCCCAAGCATAAGTGAAACTTTTGAAGAACCTTAAAATTCCATGTTTTTTTAATTTATCTCGTGAGACCGTATCCACTTAGAATCTCCTCCTGTTTTTTAAACATTACTATTTCATCTTCTTTTTTTATATGGTCATAACCTAAGATGTGTAAAAGGCCATGGATTGTTAAGAAGGCCATTTCTCTTTTTTCACTGTGTCCATAATCTTTAGCTTGTGAGTGGATTTTGTCAACTGATATGTATATGTCACCTAACACTCTACCAAATTCGAAGGTTGGATTTTCCCCTTCTTCTAAGGCAAAACTTATAACATCTGTTGGTCTATTGATACCACGATATTCTTTATTTATTTCTTTTATTTTTTCATTATCGACAAAAATTATATTGAATTCAACATCTTTTAGGTCCAGCTTTTTTAAAGCATAATTTATGAAATCTTTTTCTAATTCTTCGTCGATTTTTTCATTTGTTAAATTAAATATTTCAAAATTATTCATACTACACTCCTAACTCAATTAAATTAAACATATATAAAATGCTTAAAATAATTAATAGTATAACTATTATATTATAAAATGCGGGTCTTTTCAATATTTTAGGTAAGTGAGATTTAATAATATCCAGTGATTTAAATATGTAAAAGCCAAATATTCCACCAATAATATTTAAGATAATATCATCAATATCAAATACCCTTCCGATTAAAAGTTGGGTTACTTCTATTGAAAGTGAGGTGATTGTAATCATGATGGCTGCGGATGAAAATTTATTTAACTTTAAATAATAACCTATAAAGAAACCATATGGAATGAATAAAATAATGTTTCCAATAACATTTTTTATGAAAAGTCTTGATCCAAATGAATATCTAAACATTTCTTTAAAAGGTATATAATTTGAGGTTGACCAACTTACATCTTGAAAAGTTACAACGTAAAATAGACATAGAACATAGACAATAAAAGCAAGTGCTAAAAGCTCTTTATATAAGATAAATGGTTTTTTATTTTTGAATATATATACTAGTCTCATACTTATCGCAATAACAGAACTTATTAATATAGTTGGCCATACTTCTCCTAAGATTTCAATTAACGTTTGTCTAAACACTTTTCATCACTCTATTTCTTTATAATCGGTTATGTCTTCGTAAACTGCGAAAAACATTTCTACTTCTACTATACTCTCTTTAACTGTACTTTTCAAATATTTGCTTCTGATAATATATTCGTCTTTGCTTAGTTTGTCCTCTATTTTTTTTATTGATAAATTTTCAGCTTTTGTTAGTGCCTGTTCAAAAGTTAATACTTGATTTATTTTTTTTGTTTCTCTTTGTTTTGTTTTAATAAATTTAATTGGTAAAATGTTATTTTTTAAAAGTATTTGTTCATTTTCTTTCTTTGTTTTATATTTGTTAAATGTTAATTCAAAATCTTTATTTAAAAATTTTATCTTATAAATATTTTGAGATTTGCCTGTATCTTTTTCTTCGAAATAAGCAAATGGATATTCAGTTTTGGTTACATACCATACTTCGGCATATACTTTTCCTTCAGCTTTTACTTTGCCTTTTGTTTCTTCATTAAAAATAATTTCTCCATTTACAACTAAATCACCTTTTTGAACATAGTCATCTTTATCTTTAACAATATCTCCTTTTTCAGCAAGAACCTTTTTTATGATACCTGATTTTTTGGCGATAATATTTCTTGGGGTATTTGACTCATCTTTTTTGTTTATTTTTCTTTCTTCTACTTTTACGGTATATTTAGTTCCCTTTCTTTCAATTTCTAACCATTCAATTTTATCTGGGTATTTATCTATTATTTTTTCTTTTATTTTTTCAAGTTCATTATATGTTTTTCTAAATGTAAATTTTCTAATTCCATTTTCTTCTAATTCATTTTTTAATAATGTCCTTACATCTTTACTAGAGTGAATTATTTCAATATCAAAGACCGTATTTATTAAAACAAAAAATAATGATAATGATATTAGTATTATTATAATTAAATGGGTATTTAATTTTATATTTTCTTTTATTTTTAATATTCCATAAACACTGTTTTCGGTAATTTGATATATACTTTTTAATTTATAAACTGTTTCTAGATCTTTTTTATATATTAATATATTTACAGTATTTCTGTTTTTATATTTTAGTGATAGTATTTCTATTTTTCTTTTTGTGAGTTTGTTTATAAATCTATTGATATTATGTCCTTCAATGGTGAGAGAAACTTTACTTTTTAATTTTTCTATCATTTTAGATCGATGTTCTTAATATTTCCACTTATTAATATTTCATCAGTAAGTAGTTTAGATATGGTTAAATTTTCGCCTTTAATTGATATTATTCCACCGGTGTACCTTATGATTATTTTTTCATCATCGAAGTGGTCAATATTTGTATAATTTACAATGTTTAATTTTCCTTTTAATAAATTAAGACGAAAATCATTTTCAAATATGTAGTCCCTCATGCCTTTTAACATAATATCACCTATATAATTTTATTTAATATATTTTTTAATATGAAAAAAAGCCATAATCTACATTATGACTATTTTTTGTCTTTCATTATTTCTTCAATAGTTGTGCCTATAGTTGCGATATTTTGTAGGTCTGATGGGACAATTATTTTTGTTGCTTGACCATTAGCAACTTTTTCTAATGTTTCAAAACTTCTTAAAGTAAGTACAGATTTATCAGCACCTGCTTCTTTTAACATTTTAATAGCGTCTGCTTTAGCTTGATTTAATTGTAAGATTGCGGCAGCTTCTCCTTCAGCCTGTCTAATTTGTGATTGTTTAGCAGCTTCAGCTTTTAATATTGAACTTTCTTTTTCACCTTCAGCAATTAAGATGCTTGATTTCTTTTCACCTTCAGCTTGAAGAATTTTTTCTCTTCTTTCTCTTTCAGCGCGCATTTGTTTTTCCATGGCGTCTTGGATATCTCTAGGTGGTAAAATATTTTTAACTTCAACACGGTTTATTTTGATACCCCATGGATCTGTGGCTTCATCTAAAATAGAACGCATTTTTGAATTAATTATATCTCTTGATGTTAGTGTTTGGTCTAATTCTAATTCACCAATTATATTTCTTAATGTTGTAGCTGTTAGATTTTCAATTGCGCTTATTGGATTTTCTACTCCATATGTATATAGTTTAGCATCAGTAATTTGGAAATATACTACTGTATCTATTTGCATTGTAACATTATCTTTTGTAATAACTGGTTGAGGCGCGAAATCTTTAACCTTTTCTTTTAAGCTTACTTTACCAGATATATGGTCAATAAATGGTATTTTAAAATGAAGGCCATTACCCCAAGTTGTATAATAAGAACCTAATCTTTCAATTATATAACATTCAGATTGCGATACAACTTTAACATTGGGAATAACAATTACGACAACTAAAATTAATAATGTGATTAAAAATGCCATTACTTTTCCTCCTTATATTTTTCTACTTTTAATTTTACTCCCGATATTTCAATAACTTTTACTTCGGTATTTACTTTGATTTGATGGTCGGCAAAAGCAGTCCAAACCTTTCCATCAACTTTAACTTCACCAGATTTATTTTTAGTTATTTTTTGGGTCACCACTCCTGTCATTCCAATTACTCTATCGGCATTAGTTTTAGGATGACGTTTTCCAAAATGTTTTACTAATATTGGTTTTGTTGTGATTAGTAATATTACTCCTAAAATAACAAATACTGCAAATTGAATAACATAATTATTGGTGATAAATGATACACCAATTGCACATATACCACTTATAACAAACCAGATTGTTGTTAAATTGACAGACATTATTTCAATTAGGGCAAGTAATATTACTATTATTAACCAGATAATCCATTGTGACATTCTTTCCCCTCCTCTATTTAAATATTATAGCATACCGGATTTTTAATTACAATAAAAGAAAAACATCTTACGATGTTTAACGTGTTCTACCGAAATTTTCTAATTCATGTGTTAAATCGTCTGGATTTTCAGATGACTTTTTTTCAGCTAAAGCTTTTACATATTCCATTTGACTTTTTATATCATCAATATCAATTTCGTTATCAAGATGATTTTTTTCTTCGTCAGTGAAACCACCATTTTCTAAAATTGTTTGTAGATTTGATGAAAGTTCGTTATAAAGCATATTTTCAGTTTTTAAAGTTGCGGAAGGTCTAACAGTTCTTTTTGGTTTTTCATTTTCAATCGGTTTAACTTCTTCTTCAAAAGCTGGCTTTGGTTCTTCATTTATTGTTTCGTCAACTGGTGTTGGAGTTGGTGCTTGTGGTTCCTCTATAGTTTGAGGATTGTTATTTTGTTGGGCACCATTAATTGCTGCCATAAGATTTTTAACGCCGTTTGTTAAACCATTTAATTCGGCAAGTATTTTTTCATTTTCTTTTTTTAACTTTTCAATTTCTTGATTTTGCTTTTCGATTGTTTCTTCATATGATTTTTGAGCATCTTGTGAAGATTTTTTAAGTGCTTCATTTTCCTTTTGAGCTGTTTCTTTTTGTGAATTTAGCTCATTAATTGTTTCATCTTTAGATTTTATCGCAGTTTCTTTTTCTTGTTTTTCTGTTTCTAATTTATCTTTTTCTTTTTCCAAATCTGTGATTTGCTCTTGTTGCTGAGAATTTTGAGTCATAAGATCATCATTTAACCTATTTAATTCTTTGACTTTTTTCTCATTTTTTTCATTTTCTTTAGCTAGTTCTTTATTGGCATCTTTTAATTCGTTATTTTCTTTTTCTGTTTGGGCTATTTTTTCTTTTAAAGCATCATTTTCTTTTCTCATATTGAATTCATCTCTTTTTAATAGTCCTTCAGGTAAGTTTCCATCCAATATTTGAACAAACATATCTTCATGCTTTGTTTTTGACTGGCTTAAAAATGCCTTTAAATATTCTTCATAAGTTTCAAAATTTTTCAAATCATTTAAATTTTTATAAACTGGCGTAACAGTTGCTTTATTTAGAGTTGGTTTTTCTTCACGAGTTTCCTCTCTTATTGGTTCAAGTTTATTGTCATTTTTTTCATGTTTTTCTTCTTCTTTTGGTTTTTCATGTTCTTCTTCAGGTTTTGGAACTGGTTGTACTTCATCTTCAGTTGGTTCTGGGTTTGCATGTGGTGGATTTTCACCTTTTGGATCTTTTTGCGCAGGTTCTGGTTTATCTTGGGTTGCTTCTACACGTTGAATAGTTGGTTTTTCTTCTTCATCGTTTTGAGATAGTACTTCTTTGTTAAAGTCTTTTTCAAAATCTTTTAATTTTTGCATTTCTTCCACACTAGTGAAAGGGAACCAAATTTTTCTTGATGGTAATGACATTTTTGTGAATTTTAAATCTTTTAATCTTTCTTTTAATTTGGCAATTTCTTGTTCTTTTTGCTCTATTAATAATTCGTCTTCTTTTGTAAGTTTATGTTTTTTCTCAATTTTTCTAATTTCTTTTCTAAGTTCTTTTACTCTTACATTTGTTTCGTATTCTTCTTTATTTGCAGCTTTAACTACTTCTTTTGGAGAAGTTTTAAGTTTATTTCTTAATTTGTTTTTAAAATTTATAAGAGCTTGTTTCATTTTGCCAGTAATTTTTATTGGATTTGAGCCCTTTTGTGTAAAAATTAATTCTGTTTTTGCTTCGTTTACTGCCATATTATCCCTCATTCCTAATTATGTCACGCATAATATCCTTAACTTCTTTCCATTCCTCAGCTGGAATAGAATCTAATTCGTAACCATTATTATTTTCGGTAATTATTGATGCATGAACAGTTTCCATTGCTTGTTCATCAACTTCATTGAAAGTATAAAGAATATATTTTTTTCCTGTGTCTTCAAGTTCAAAGCAAAGTAAAACTTCAGCTTCAGCAAGCTCACCATTACTTTTTCTAACTTTGATCTTTTCTAATGCTTCCATTATAAGACCCCTCCATTCTATGATTAATTATAGCATAGGTTATTTTAATTTACAATATATTTAAATGAAAGTTTTTTATCTTTTTTACGACAATTTTACTCTATTTAGTCTTAGTGTATTTGCGATAATACATATTGAACTTAATGACATGGCAAGGGCAGCAATCATTGGATTTAATAGTGGTAAACCAAGATTATAAAATGCTCCAGTGGCAAATAAAATGCCAATTACATTATAAAATAAGGCCCAAAATAAATTTGTTTTTATTATTTTTATGGTTTTTTTACTTAATAATATTGCTTCAGGAACACCATTTAAATCATCTTTTACTAAGATAATATTTGCAGATGATGATGCAATATCAGTTCCTTTGGAAACAGCAATTCCAATATCAGCACCGGTTAAAGCTATGGCGTCATTTATACCATCACCTACCATTGCAACGGTTTTTCCTTCTTTTTGAAGGTTTTTGATTACTTGATATTTCTCTTCTGGTTTTACACCTGCATATACTTTTTTGATATTTAGTTTTTTAGCAATTGCTTTAGCAACATTTTCATGATCTCCAGTTAGCATTATTGTTTCAATATTCATTTTGTTTAATGTTTGTATAGCCTGTTTAGCGGTTTTATTTATTTCATCTCTAGCTGATAAGATACCTATTAATTTATTATTTAGTGATATAAATATTGGTGTTTTTCCTTGACTTGTTAATTTATTTATTATTGTATTTCCAGGTATTTTGATATTATTTTCTTTCATCAAAGATTCATTACCAATAAGAATTTTATTTTTATCAATTTTTCCTTTAACTCCGTATCCTGGTAGGTCTTCAAAATCTTTTACTTTTAGATATTTTTTTGTATTTACTTTAGATACTATTGCTTTACTAAGTGGGTGATTAGATAAACTTTCTATACTTGCGGCTATTTCTAATAATTTTTCTTTTTCAAAGTCAAAGGTAAAGATATCTAATATTTCTGGTTTGCCCATGGTTAAAGTTCCGGTTTTATCAAAGACGGCTGTTTTTATACTGTGAGCTTTTTCTAATGTTTGGCCATTTTTAATTAATATACCATTTTCTGCGCCTTTTCCTGCAGATACCATAATAGCAGTTGGTGTGGCAAGACCCAAGGCACAAGGGCATGCAATAATTAATACTGATACAAATATAGTTAAGGCAAATGGAATACTTTGTCCTATAAATAGCCATATTAAAGCAGATAAGGTAGCAATAATTATCACTGATGGGACAAAATAACTAGATATGACATCAGCTAATTTTGCGATTGGGGCTTTTTCCTTTGAAGCATCAGCAACTAATTTTATAATTTGGGATAATGAGGAATCTTTTAGTGTCTTTGTAGCTTTATATGTTACTGCTTTGGCTAAATTTACTTCACCACCTACTACGTTTTCATTTTGAGTTTTTAAAACTGGCAATGATTCTCCGGTGATTAGTGATTCATCTACTTCAGTGCTTCCTTCAATTATTATGCCATCGACACTGAATTTTTCACCTGGTTTTACTAATAATTTATCTCCTACTTTGATTTCATTAGATGATATTTGCTTTTGTTTATTTTTAATTATAATAGTTGCGGTTTGGGGAATTAAAGATATTAATTTTTTTAAGGCTTTTGAAGTTTGATTTTGTGATTTTGCTTCAAAATATTTACCTAATACAATTAAGGTTAATATTGTTCCTACTGATTCATAATATAATTCGTGAACTTGATTTTGAAAAACTATTTGTATGGTTAAAAAAACACTATACAAAAATGCGGCTGAAGAGCCGACACTTATTAATGAATCCATGTTTGGATGTAATTTAAATAGGTTTTTAAAACCTGATATAAATGTCTCTTTATTTATAATTATAACTGGGATTGTTAGTAATAACTCAATAAGAGATAAGCATATTCCATTTTTTTCCATACTTAGAAAATCTGGAATATGGATATTGAGCATATGCATTATCATTGGTAACATGGCAATTAAGAAAACTGGAAGAGCAAATATTAAGGATTTTTTAAATTTTCTAAGAGTCTTTTGGGTTTCGTTTATATTATCCAAATCTTCCTTTGTGATATCATCTGCAGCTGGGATGGCGTTATAACCTGCTTCGGTAATTTTAGATATTACTTTTTCATCGGTTACAGTATTATCACAAATTATGTTTAATCTTTTTTGTGAAAAATTAATATTAGCTTTTTGAACACCCTTTATGTTTCTTACTTCTTTTTCAATTATATTTTGACATGATACACAATGCATACCTTCTACTTTGTAATTTTTTTCCATTTTCATCACCTATTTAATTTCATATTCTAATGATTTTACTTTTTCGATTATTTCATCTTGGTTGAAATCTCCTTTTACTAATAACTTATTTTCTTCTAGATTTACTTCAGCTGTTTTTACTCCTTTTATTTTTTTTACTTCTTTTTCAATATTATTTTTACATCCTTGGCATTTCATACCAGTTACTTCAAATGTTTTTTCCATGATGTTTCCTTCTTTCTTAACATTTACTATCTAAATCACACATGTTTTTTGTAGCAAAAGCATTTTCGTATTTTTTCACTAGTTCTTTTTGTTCATCTTTGGTTAGAGGTTTATATGGATCTTTTTGAGAGTCAACTGTACCTTCAATATAGTCAGTTATTTTACCTTCTTTAACAACAACAACTGTTGGATAATATAATCTTTTTATACTATCATCATTTAAGCCTTCATATACAGATACTTTATCTCCAAGTTCTTTAAGTAATTTTTCGTAATCATTAGAGGCTTTTTTCTCTTCTTTTATTTTTCCGTCTTCTAATGTTTTTATATCACGGTCGTCTTTATTGTCCATATAATATATTTCTTTTACTCCAGCTTCATCAGCAGCTTTTATTAAACTTGGCAAAGCATTACGGCACCAAGGACATGTAGGAAAACCAAAGTAGATTATTCCGTCTTTTTTTAATACATTAAATACTTGATCATATGATGCATAAATTATTTTTACATTACTATTTTCTAATTTTACTTCAGGGTATTTTTTTCCATTATCGTTTTTTTGACCATTTAAACTTTCATACTCTTTTTTTAGTTTATTAAATCCACTATTATCATTCATTAAAAATATTCCTAGGACTGCGATTAATAAAACTGCAATTACAATATATATTATTTTTTTACTCATTTTTACTTCTCCTTACTTCATTTTTTTAATTAGTTTCATTATTTCATCAACTATTTCATTATTTCCGTTTTTTATTTCTTCAATCATACAATTATTCATATGATTTTCTAAAATAAAATTTTCTAAACTTTTTAGGGCATTTATGGCAGAACTTAATTGAATTAAAATATCATCACAATATCTATCTTCTTTAATCATTTGTTTGATGCCGCGCATTTGTCCTTCAAGCATATTTAGTCTTTTTATTATTTTTTTCTTTTCATTTTCATCTCGATGTCTTAATTTTACACACTTTTGTGTGTTTTCTTTTTTCATACCATCACCATAAAAATAATACACCCCCTAGGGGTGTAAGTCAAGTTATGTATTTTGTAGTTTATTTTATAACTTTTTTAAGTTCTTTTTTCTTATTTTCTTTTTCCAATACTTCTTTAGCATATTTTATAGTTTCACTGAAAGCTTTAAAATTGGTGCTTATTGTTTGGGTATAATTTCCATCTTTATCACCATATGGTCCAAGTGGGTTTCCTCCCATTTTAGAAAGTTCAATTAGTAAAAATCCAGGTATCAAATTTCTAAGCATATCCCCAGTTCCGGTTATTTTTTTGGGATAATCTTGTTTTATATATCCAGTTTCTTTTTCGTATATATCGGCAATAAAGGTATTTATTTCATCTATTTGTGAAACGATTTCTTTATCCATTTCATGTCTTATTGTTTGGGGTTTTATTGGATGATAATAAATTAATCCACCAGTTCCATGATATGATATCATTCCAATATATTCACCGTTTTCAATTTGATTTATGAGATATTTTAAAAGTCCATAATTTTCTGGTTCAAATTCAAAAACATCCATATTTATTGATGGGCTTCCTTGGGGACCGGGTACTTCTCTTAAAAGGTTACTGAATCTTAAGCTTCCAAATAATTTTTTGTTTTTTAAATTTCTTTCTTCTAATTTTAGATTTAAATTAATTGGATTATTTTTATTTAAATCAATACCTCTGGCGTTGCTTCGCCAATCAATTAAAGATTCTTTGGGGAAGGTATATCCTGTATAGTCTTTTTGCATGATGTTTTTTACTTTTTCTTTTAATTTTATGTATCTTTCATCTTTTTCTTCAATATCTTCATATGATATATCTGGAAATACTTCATAACGGTTTCCATTATTAATTATTTTACCATTTTTTATAATTCCACTTGATGGAATTATTTTTTCTTTCCAAAGTTTTTCAAAGGTTTCTTTATTTATATTAAAGTTTTCTTGGCAGAATTCAAATAATTCTTTTTTTGAAATTTCTTTGAATCTAAATTTATCCCAAAAGTTTTCTTTTATATTGTTTTCAGCACCTAAATCGGTTAAAAATTTATTTAATAGAAGCTCTCTTCTGTCATCTTCTCTATAAGCCTGCCAGTAACTTCTTGATAGTGTTTGTAAAACGTCTTCACTTTTACCTTCTAAATATTTTTTTAATATTTCTGTTGATATTATAAATCCTTCGGGATTTTGGCAAGGTATAAAATCTATGGTTATAGAATTTTCATCAAAGTCTTTAAAGTATCCTTCTCCACTTGCGATATTTTCCATAAGTTGAGTTACAAAGTCAGGTCCAATTATTTCATTACCGTGTGTTCCACCCATAACTATAAAATGTTTATCTCCTTTACCAATTACGTAATGTTCAACTTCAAATCCGCATGGTGAATATGCGATTGGCTTTAATTTTCTAACTTCATTTTTGTGTTTTGTTTTTATTAAATTATTTAGTCTTTCATTCATTTTGTCATAATCAAAAAATTCATATTTTATCATACTGCCACCTCTTTGCTTGGATTATTATAGTTTTTAATTATTTATTTGTCAATTTATATTAAAAAAACAGATTTATATCTGTTTATAAAGTCAGCATTTCAATTTTACCACATGCTATTTTTTCACCAAAAGTAGTAGGATTATCATTATCACTTGGCTCATGTATCACAACTAATTTATTTTCTATTTCTGATAATTTAAGGTTGGTGGTATAAAAGGTCATGAAGGCATAACCATTATTTGAAAATAATACTGGTAAATCTCCTTTATGGTATGGATGGGGTTTATTTTCAGGGTTATAATGCTCTTTTATATTATTAAATTTTCCATTTTTCATACTGCAGTTTTCGCCGCCATGAATATGAATGGGAAACCATTCGTAGTCTTTTTTATTTGGTAAATTGTTAATTTCTATTTGACATATTATTCCACTGTTTACTGGTTTAAAAAAAGCATATCCTATAATATTTGGGTATTTTTCATTTCCTTTTATTTGCGCAAGAGCGTAAATATTATTCATTTTTATCACCAAATATAGTATATGCTTTTTAGTTATTTATTTTCTTCAAACATTTTGGCCATAGTTGGACTATTTTTAGTAAGTCTTTTTATGGTTAAATCTTCAGCCTTGTTGTTGGCAAGTCTTAAATTATTTTCACTTGAGATTAATGCATCTTTGGTTTTTTGTAGATGATCAATGGTTTTATCTATTTCATCGATAGCTTTTTTAAATTTCTCAGATGCTAGTCTATAATTTCTTGAGAATCCTTCTTTAAAGGTATTCATGTTTTCTTCAAAGTGAGAAATATCAATATTTTGATTTTGGATTAAAGCTAGTTCTTTTTTATATTTTAATGAATTCATCGCAGCTCCTCTAATCAAAGTGATTAAAGGTATGAAAAATTGGGGTCTAATAACATACATTTTTTCATATTTATGAGATACATCTACAATTCCTTCATTATAGTAATCATTATCAATTTCTAAAAGAGAGACTAGTACCGCATATTCACAATTTTTTTCTTTTCTATCTTTATCTAATTCTTTAAAGAAATCTTCATTTTTGTGTTTTGCTTTAGTTGAATCAGCTTCATTTTTCATTTCAAACATTATAGATACAAATTCAGTTCCATCATCATAATCCCTAAATATAAAATCACCTTTTGAACCAGTTTTTGCATCATTATCTTTTTCAAAATATGCGTTTGGGAAAAGCGGTCTTAATTTATTAAATTCATAGCTACAGTGGGTTTCTAATGATTCCCCTATCATTTTTGTAGATTGCCTTGCTTTCATATCCTTGTAGTAATCAATCATTTCATCCTTTGATTTTAATTTATTTTCGTAACCATCTTTTAATGATTGTTCACGGAGTTTATATTCTTTGCTTTCTAAGACAATTTTGTTTTTTAATTCATCTATTGTTTTATCTTTTTCATTAACTATTTCTTCTATCTTTGATTTATTTTCGGTATTTTTTAATTTAATATTGTTTTCTAATTCAGCTATTTTTAAAGTTAAATCATTTATTTTAGTTTTATATTCATTTTCGGTATTTAGTTTTGTTTCATTTACTAATGATTTTTGAAGCTGCTCCTTGGTGTTTAATTTATTTTGTAAGTTAGTTATTTCAATTTCTTTTTCTTTTAATTTATTTGTGAATGTTTTTTCAACTTCATTTTGGGCAAGTTTAATTGCGGAATTTTTTTCGGTTTCATATTGCTTTTCTCTTGCTTTTATTTCATTATTAAACTCACTATCTCTTACTTGTTTTAATATTGAATCATAGTTTTTTTCATCTATTTTAAACGCAGTTCCACAGTTTGGACATTTTATTTCATTCATTTTTTACCTCCTAATTATGCATATATAATTTTATCACATATTAGTTATTATTTAATATATTAAATTACTCTTTTTAATTTTGAATTATTAATTTTTTCAGTTAATTTAGGATATCTACTATCGTATGCATAACTTTGCGGAGGTGTAAATCCATATTCCTTTTTTAATATTTCTAAAGGTATTGGATTTTCTAAGATATCAACATTTTTTATTTCATAAGCAAACTTTGATTTTTTAAGTCCATTATTAAAGTCTGAATTTCCATAACCTTCTTTTAATATTTTATTTGGATATTCAATTATATCACCTAATTTTATAATATATTTTAAAGATGACGTTGGAGTAGTTTCATATACATATAATACATCTATTTTTTCTTTTGGATAATATTTTCTAAACTCATAATTTTTTTCTCCAGTTTCTATTTTTTTAGTAAATTTTGGTTTTATACTTATAAATATTCCTTTTGTCATAATTTTCTCCTTTTTATATATTATAACAAAAAAAGTTATCAACTATCATTTAAGTTAATAACCTTAATGTTGTTTACATTTTACAATTCTTTTCTTCTAAATCAATAAAAGCTATTGTCTTGAGATGGCCATTGACATTTTCATATATTATACCTGCATCACTTCCTGTAAGTGATATCTCGCTTTCTAAAACTTCTAATGGGGTATCATACGCATTATTAGATGCGGGATACTCAATAAAATAATTATAATCAACATTGGCAAAATATGCTTTAATATCATTGTTTTTTGACAATAGCATTACATATTGATATGTTGGTAAGTATTTTGAATCGTATTCAGACAAACCATTTTTTAAATAATTTTCAAATAAATTCTGCATAATAATCTCCTACTATCTATATATTTTTCTTTTATATTTAGAAATATTATTTTCAATTACATATTTTGAAATAACCAATATTAAAAAGTTTTAAAACTTTATTTTTATTCATTAAATTTAAACAAACAAAAATGGAGCCTTATGGCTCCTTCAGGGGGGCCTGCTCTCTTCAGTTAGAAGAGACCAAATTGTGTTAAACCCTTTAAATACGGGCCTTTTTATATTGATATAAACCGTCATTTACCGTGGCTTTTTAGTATTTTTGTACCTAAATTGTACCTAAAAAAGAAAAAAATCCAGATTAGTTTCTGGATCTATTTTGAACAAATATTTTTCAGATATCTTTTGGAATATCAAAAATTCTATTTATTTTATCAGTTGTCAATTTATAGTTATCATTACCTCTAAACTTTTTCAAAATTATCTAAAGAGTATAAATAATCCTCATTTGTTTCATCTACAATTCTTGCCATATTGCTCTTTTTATCGTAACCTACACAATTATATATCTTACCATTTATAAATGATAATTCATCTGTTTCGCCAATATATTTATATTGTGCAACGACTTCCATTTCTATATATTTATCATCTTTACTTTGATATACTTTTATTTTCACTTAAATCACCTACATATTTTTTTGTATATTACTGCACTAGATTTATCAAAAATTAGCTATTCATATAACCATCTATATTAAATCTATCAACTTCCTCTGAGGATATAACCGGTGAAATTTTACTCAAAACTTCTAAATCAATTATACTTTCTTCTTTAATATCTACATTTAGCCATGAGGAATTCCATATTTTTGTTTCCATATCATATACTTTTTTGCAAATATTACAATCATAATCTCTTTCTTTATCGCTAACTATAGTTAACCTTTGTAGCCAAATATTTAAATATTCAGTATTTGGGGTGTTTTTGAATTTTTTAATAATCAAATCAATAAAATATTTTTTTTCATCTTTTGATAATGATTTAAACAATTCACTAAGTATGGCTATAGATATATTATATAGTCCTGGTTTATTCAACATAATATCTACAATAATACTAATTATTTCAGCATAATGTCTTGGCTTTTTTTTCAAATTCTTTATTTCTTTTTCGTATAAATCTGTAAGTAAAAACTTTATTCTGCTATCACTATGATAGTCATCACTTATTTGCTTCAAAATTAGTAATTTCTGTTCTAATATTAGATTTGGATTGATAAATAAACTTAATAATTCATATTTGTCTTGTTTCATAGAACTCTTTATAATATTATCTGTAATCTCCGTTTTAGTAACATTTAATTTGAAATTTAAATCTGATAATACTTCTGTCAAGGCTTTTAAAATTATATTTAATTCTAATTCGTTATTTGCAAATATTCTATAATCATCTCGATATCTTATTATTTGGTAATCTATATTAAAATTATTTAACTTGTCCGTAAGCAATTCATCAGCATAACCAAGTATTATTTCAGCAATAAAATCAGTCAGAACACTTCCTTGAGGAATACCATTTGTTTGATTGTAATTCATTTTTCTAAGTAGTTCATCTATTATATTGCCTAAAAGCTTTTTGTTAGTTCGTTTTTCTTTCTTTTTAGCTTCTTCCCTGGTATATAACGCCCAAGATACTACATGCGTATAAATAGAAGCATAGCAATTAGAAATATCAGTTGTTGCCATATATTTATAATTCAATCCTAATTTTATTGACTTTTGTTCAACATTGTTTATCCAATTATAAATATTTGCTTTCTTATCATGCTTTTTTGTAGCAGATTCTCCAGGAATACTACAGCAGTTGATTCTTTTATTTTTCCTATATTGTTTAAATCTATTCCTAATAAATTCCCAATTCTCTCTTGAAGTAATTGTTTCAACCAATTGGATGTATATAAAAGGATGCATTAATTCGATTGGCCTCCAATCATATTTTCCATTTTTATTTTTAACTATTACATAATTAACATCATCTAAATCTTGTGGTTTAATCTGTTCATTAT
>CACZST010000019.1 GCA_902783895.1 uncultured Erysipelotrichaceae bacterium | reverse complement strand
TATATTCTTTAGATTTAATAAAATTTGATACAATACCTAATTTTATAATTGATAAAATAAATGGTTTTATGAAAAAAGAAAAAAATTTTATTGAATAAAAGTGGTTACTAATATATAATTATGTACAGAAAGAGAGCGTTATTGTTCGTAAGCTGTTGCTTATCCGCTCCATTAGATTATTATACCGTTATTGCTAACGGTTTTTATTTTGCTATTTTTCTCCCGTAGTCAGCCTTGAAAGTATTTTTTAATAAACAAAAAAATTATCATAATAGATAATTTTTTATATAGAATTATATTTTTACTTTTTCAGTTAATCTTGAGATTTAAAAGGATGTTTTAGCTTATCCTTAATTCCGTTACCAATAATTGACATAGCGGATTCATATATATTCTCTGCTTCTTCATTGCTTACTGATAACTGACTTGTAATATCAGAAATTATTTTTTCTTTATTTTTTCTTCCAATTATAAAATGGCTTTCTAAAATATTATTGATAATTGTGCATTTATTATTATCTAATCCTGTAACCTTTTCTAATTCTTTAATAAATTCACTTTTATTCATTTTTCATTCCTCCTAATCTTTTATTAATGAATATACTGTAATTTTCTTTATTTTTCTAGAAAGTATTGTTCCAATAACAATTGTTATTATTATCATAAAAATTGCGACAGCTAAGAATATTATAACTGGATATTCAAAGCTTACTTTATAGGCTCCAACTAAATTAAAGATTGTTTTGTAAATTTTATTCATAACTAACTTACTTACTATAAAACCTAATATTGTAGCTACAATTGCTGATGGCATAAAGCCACCGATTAATTGTCTTACTAGTTGTTTGTTTGAATAGCCTAATGCTTTTAATATACCTAATTCTTGTTTTCTTTTTGTAATGATTGATGAAATAAGAATATATAAAATTAAGTATATAAGTAATAAGGTAATTACAATAATTATAATGCATATAATGCTAATTAATGAAACATACATATTCATTGCCGAATCCATTGATTCAGCATAATTCATTGTTGAAGTAATATTGTTTTTATATTGTTTTTTAATATCATTTGTGAATTTTTTCGATTTTCCTTCATCTTTTAAATATATATACATTGTTTTTGGCGAATATGAGCTATCTAGTCTTTTATATCCTTCTACGGTTAATTCAATAACTTCACCTGAATAATTAACGGATTGGATAAATCCTACAACTTTATATTTCTTTTCTATACCATTTTTATTTAAATTAATATAATCACCAGTTTTTAAATTATAGGTTTCTTTAATTTTGCTACCGACTGCTACTTCATTTGCAGTTTTAGGATTATTACCTTCATAACATAAATCATTTGCGAGATTTTTATAATTTTCGGCGATAAATGTTTTATAGGAATTATCTTTATAGTTTACTGAACCATTTTCATCATAGTATAAAACTTTTTTTACGTTGTTTTGAACTCTTATATCATTTCGTAAATCTTTATTAGCTGTTATAACTACAGAAGGATGTTCCTCTACTAAAGTGTTTATAAAATTAATTGGATTTATGTTTATATTATAAAATAGTATTCCTATAAATGATGATACAACTGTTAGTAAAAATAAGACTATACCAAGTAAAATATTTTGTTTTTTAGTATTAACAAAATTTTTAAGCATTAAAATGAAATTGACATTACCTTGTGTTTTTTCTATTTCAAAATGATTTTTATTATTTTTATTTTCATTTATTCCTCTAATAGCATTTATAGGATTTAATTTTCTTATTTTTGATGATGATATTAGAGTAAAAATTGTTATTAAACTAAAATTGATTAATAACACTAATAAGTTTGATAATAAATCTATTTTAATGTTCCACTTAAATCCAGATTGCATTTCAATAATTGTACTTAAAGTTGGTAACATAAGATATGATGTGCCTATACCTAATAAGGTAAATAGTAAACCACTTATAATATATGGGAATATATTAGCAATTATTATTTCTTTGCTTGTATATCCTAAAGCTTCAAGAGCACCCATATTAGACATTTCTTCTTCTATGGTTTGTTCTATTTTAAATTTACTTACAAATAAGCTTATAATAAGCATTGAACTAGAAAATACCATAAGTATTAATACTATTATATTGGAAATGGCAAGTCTTTGAGTTTTTGCTTGCTCTTTATAATTTTTACTTAAAACACTAATATTATTACTACTTAAATATTTAGATATATCATTATAGGCTTTATGACTATCTTTTGCTTTAACAGAAATTGTTACAACTTGTTTGTCTTTATTATTTAAAAGTAATTTACTATATGCATCTTTCTGCAGATACTCCCCTATTACCGAAGATGAGTAATTACCAAATTGCATTTCGTTTACTATACCTTTTATATTAAAACTATAGGAAATATCATTGACTTTAAAAATATATTTATTTTTGTTTTCATTCGAATGAATAAATGTGTAGTTTGTGAGATAAATTCCATCTTGTTTATTATTTGACTTTTTTATTTTTTCTCTTTTATTTATTTTATTGTTACTTTCAATGTTATAAAATATTTGTGTTTGTTCTTGAGTAGAACCATCCATATCTACAGGAACGCTTAACATTATTCCTGTTTCTGCTTCTGCGCTAGTTACACCATTTATATTTTTTATATCTTCTAATAATTTGTCTGAATATAAAGTTTTTGGTATTATAAAGAAACTATCAGCGGTATTTAATCGCTCAAACTGTCTATCATAATCTTTCATAATATTTGAATTTATCATTACTGCACTAGAAAATAATGCCGTAGCAATAAATAAAATAATTGAAAATGATATAATGTCTTTTAGGTTTTTCTTAAAAAAATATTTTGAAATGGTAGCTATTTTTTTCAATTTTACCACCCCATTTCTTTTAAAAAATCATCTAATTTTTTAGTTCTTTCTTCGTCATTTTCTTTATATATATTTAAAGAAAGTTCACCAAATATTTTGCCATCTTTTAAATATATAATTCTATTTCCTCTTAATGCACTTTTTTTATCATGAGTTACCATAATAATACTTTGACCATTATTATTCAAATTGGTTAAAACATCCAAAACAGCGGTTGAATTTTCAGAATTTAAGGCACCTGTTGGTTCATCAGCAAATATAACTGTTGGATCATTGATTGCAGCTCTAACTATTCCAGCCCTTTGGCATTCTCCTCCAGATACTTGATTCATATTTTTTTTATATGTCGCTTCAGGTATATTAACACTTTCAAATAATTTTTTTGCTTTGGAAATTATATCTTTTTTATTATTATTAACAAGAAGTCCAGATGTAAGAACATTATCCATAAGACTCATTTTATCTAGCATGTAAATTTGCTGAAATACAAAACCACAGTTTTTTCTTCGAAATACAGCTAGTTCATCATTATTCATCTTACAAATATCTTTGTTTTTAAATACGATGTTTCCTTTTGTCACTTTGTCCATACCTGATAAAAGATACATTAAAGTAGATTTCCCCGCTCCACTTGATCCCATTATTATTGTAAAGTCTTTTGAATATATATCTAAATCCAAATTATTAATTATAGTTTGTTTCGCATTACCTACTCCAAAGCTTTTAACTAAACCTTTAGCAGTTATAATTTTATCTTTCATTTTTAATCCTCCCTAATTAATTTTGTTATAAACGAAAGTGAACCTGGTTTGGCACCGTATATTTTTTCTAAGGTATCAATAAACACTAAAATTTGGTTTTTATTCGTTTCATTATGATCAAACATTTCATTACTTAATATTAAGGTCATTCTAACACGCTCTTCGATATTGTCATCACAGGTAAATAAACCTTCTTTTTTTGCCTGTCTAGCAATTTGTGAAAGTAATGGTACAGCTTCTTCAATTATTCTATCGTTTGTTTTTTTGTGTAATACAATATTTTCTTTTTCATGTATTACATCTTGTAGTGATTGTTCTTCCGGTGTTACTCTAAGTGCTAAAATTGTATAAACTAGTTTTTCCTCTATCTTCATATCTTGTTTTATTATTTTTTTTGCCCTTTCGACACCAGAGGCAATCATCATATTTACGACTTCTTCAAGCATTTGTTCTTTGCTATCAAAATGATAATAAAATGTTCCTTTAGCTATTTTAGCTTTGGCTATTATGTCATCTACTGATGTATTTTCATATCCTTTTGTAATAAAAAGTTCGTAAGCTTTTTTTACAATATCTTTTTTTCTATTTTCTGTTTTCATACAAGCCTCCATTTTTAGACTAACAGTCGGTTTTTATTTAATTTTATACTTTTATTTTTAAAAAGTCAATATTTTTTAGACTATTAGTCTAATTTTTTATAATATATTATATTCTTTTTCTAAAGTTTAAGTTTTAGGATAATTAAAAAATTATCAATTAAGATAATTTTGTGTAACTATTTATTAATTTCTTTCTTTAATGATTTTATATATTCTTTTCGCATAATTGGCATTATTTCTTCTGCAACTTTTATTGCGGTTTCATTTGGGTTTATATCAGAGGTATCTATCATTATAAGGCTTTCAACACTTTCTTCAAATAATTCTTTTAAGGCTTCTATGCCTTCATTAAATTCAGTAATGTTGTTTTCGTTTAAGAAATTTCTTTTTTCTAGGGCTAGGCTTGATAAATAATCACGTTTTAATGAAATTAAAGGATCTGCATATGTTATAACTAGAAAATCAATTAATTCTCTTGATATTTTTGAATATTTAGCGGTTACTTCTTTATATACATCTTCTTCTATTTCATTATATTGAAATCTTCTATAGTTCCATATTTGTCTATCATTTAATGATCTATCAATTAAAATAATATCATTATCTTTGGAAATTTCTTCTTTAAGCTGTTTATATGATTCTTCTAGAATAGCTATATTTAAATCACCTAAGTTTTTAAATTCTCTTTTTTTAAATGTTTCTTTATAATATTTTGAGCTAATAAATTCTTCAATTAATTTTACATTAAAACCACCTTTTTTAAAGAAATCATATAAATTATTTATAGTCGTAGTCTTACCTGTTCTTGGAGTTCCACTAAATTCAATGACGAATGGCTTTGAAAGTGATGTTAGTGATTTTAACTTTTTAAGTTCGACTTTTTGGGCATGTAATTTTTGTAAGGTTTGGTAATAATCTTGATTATCTGAAAATATTGTATTTTTTAAAAATAAATCTTCTTTTTCATAAAATACTTTATCTAGTATATCTTTTAATCTTATAAATATCGGAAGTTCCTTATCCTCTCCCTCTATTAAACTTTCATACACACTTGTATAATACCATTTTTGGTATTCTTCTGATTTATTGAAAGCACTGAAATCTCTTATACCTGATTTTTGAAATTTTAAAAATAAATCTTCAAGATTATCTATTTTATCAGCACATATTATTAATTTATTTCTAAGTGGTAATTTTCTAGTATTTTCAATGGTGTATTTTTTTCTTTCAACCCAAGGTAGTGATTTATCGGGTTCGGATGCGGTCATTACCAGGTTAGCTATGTCATCATTAAAATTTTCTTTTATATCTTTAATTTCAAATTTTGTATCTTCAACAACATCATGTAGGTACCCTGCCGCAATAACATTATCATCATATCCGAATGATTCTAATATTTTTCCAACTGTAAGTGGATGAACAATCATCGGTTTATCGGGTTCACTTTTTCTTATTTGATTCGCATGTGCTTTTATCGCAAATGCCTTTGCTTTGTCTTTTACATTCATAATTTTACCTCCTTTTTCAATAATTATATTATTTTATTTTTTTATATGCAATATGGTTGTTGCAATTTATTTGTAAAAATGATAGTATTATTTATGGAGATTTGGACCTTATGGTTCAAATTTCTTTGTCCTGTTGGAGTTTTTATATTTATTTGTTTTGTATGGTAATGATAAAATATTAATATAGAAGGATGATTATAATGAAAATAATTAAGGATAACAAATTGTATGTTTATTATAAGGATATAAATCATATGAGATTTAATGGAATGAGAGTTCCTCATTGTGGTATGGATAAATTAGTTTATAAGGATGAAGAAGTTACAAATTTTTTCATATTTGAAGATAGTGAAGATATAGAACTTATTAATAAAGCTGATTTTATTATTAATTTTGATGAATATATTGACAAAAGTATTACTGAACTTAAAGAAGAAATTGGCGAAGTATATAGTAGACAATACGAATTATTTAATCATCTAAAAGGTGACGAGGATGATATAAGATTAGTTAGTAATATGATTGAAAACTGTGAATATGTCACTACTCAAATTAATGAGATTATAAAGCTTAAAAAAGGTAATAGTAAAATTTCATGGCCTGATTTTGTTAATAAATCTGATATCCGAAGAAAAAGTAAAATGAAACTTCTTTTCAAACTACATGAGAAATTTCATTAATATAAACATATAATAAGTTTAAAAAGTTTATTTAATTATAAACTTTTTTTCATATACTTTAATATGACTATATTAGATTATTTAAAATATTATAAAGATGTATCTTTTGACGAAGTTTGTTTTAATGAAATGGATAATTTAGTTTTTTCTGCCCTTACCTATTTGCCAATTGAAAATTATGACGGTTCATTTTATATAAAGGATATTTTAGATAAATGCCATGGAAAGTTAGCTAAATTATGTAATTTAATGAATGGATCTCGTTATAAAGATTTGGTTATGTCAAATTTTAAAAATATTGTTAATGATGAAACTCAATTTGGTGCTTTGACTATTCGTTTTTACAAGGGACTTTGTTATGTTGGGTTTAGAGGAACTGATGATTCAATTACTGGCTGGCGTGAAGATTTTGAACTGGCCTATGAATTTCCGGTTACGGCTCAAAAACTTGCAAGAGAATATTTAAAAAATACAGTTAAAATCAGTGACAAAATTATTTTTGTTGGTGGGCATTCTAAAGGTGGTAATTTAGCTATGGCTAGCTGCATTAATTTAAATAAAAATATTTTAAAAAAAATAAAATGTATTTACAATAATGATGGCCCGGGATTTTTAAAAGATGTATTTTTAAGTGAGGAATTTTTAAGTATCAAAGATAAAATTAAGACATTTTTACCTGAAGAAAGTATTGTAGGAATTTTACTTAATAACTGTAATTTAATTTCAATAAAATCTTGTAATACGGGCCCTAAATGTCATGATTTGTATAGCTGGGAATGTTTTGGTTTCTTTTTAGTAAGAGGAAGATTATCATTATTTAGTAAAACACTTAAAGATAATTTAAATAAATGGCTTGATGATACGAGTATTCAAAAGAGAAAATTTTTGGTTGATAATTTTTTTAAGACACTGAAAATGCTTGGCGTTCAAAAGATGGATGATTTAAAAAGGATTGATAAACTTGAGATCAAAAAAATAAGCAAAAATATTATAGATATTTTGAATCTTTTTCGAAAATAATTTTATTTTTAATTGACAATATTGTTATATTTTGCGAAAATTATGATGTTTTAGAGGTGACTTTATGAAAAAAATTGGAATTATTTTTGCGATGGAAGAAGAATTAAATGAATTTTTAAAGTATATAAGTTTAAATAAAAAAAATAAGATATTTGATCTTACTTTTTATGAAGGAGATTTTGATAATTTAGAAATTGTTTTAGTTCAGTGCGGGGTTGGTAAAGTTAATGCAGCCAGATGCACACAAATACTTATTGATAATTATAAACCTTCTTATGTGTTTAATATTGGGGTTGGAGGTGGAGTTTCTGATGAGCTTAATGTTTTAGATATTGTTATAGCTGATAGACTTGTTCAACATGATTTTGATATAACTGCATTTGATCATGATAAAGGATACATTCCAAATATTGGAATATATACTAAGTGCGATAATAATTTAGTTGATATAGCTAGACAAAATAAAGATGTTTTTACTGGTGTTATTGCTTCTGGGGATATTTTTTGTACGGATAAAAAAATGGGAAAGAAAATTAATGATAAATTTAACGCATTATGTGTTGAGATGGAAGGTGCAGCAGTTGGACAAGTTTGCAGTCTATGTGATGTTCCTTTCCTAGTTATAAGAAGTATTTCTGATTGTCCAAATAATAATAATTTAATAACATATGAGGAATTTTTAAATGAAAGCTGCAGAAAAATAGCTTTGTTTATGAATGATTTACTTAAAAAAATAAATAAAACGGTTTAGCGTTTTATTTTTTACTATATGATACTTTAACCATAGAATCAATTATTGTATCGATATATTTTTTGATTTCTGGGTCAATATTTTTCATATTATTATAAAAATTCTTTAGATCAATTAAGGACATTGAAGCTTTAGAAGAATATTGTTTTTCAAATGATGAGAAAATGGTTTCTAAAGCGACTTTTACTTTTTCTTGGTCTAATCTTTCAATACCAAGTGTTGTGCGTTCATGCAGCTCGGCACTTACAGTAGATAAAGTTCCCTTGATAAAATACTCTCCAAAAATATTCCAGTTTGTTGGATAATGTTCGTTAAAGGCTAAGGCGTCTGTTTTAATAGCTTTATATTTTTTATTGTTTAAAAGTATACCAACAGTTGATCCAGTTGGGACAATATTTACTAATTTTTTTTCTAATCTTTTGTATTTATCAGACATAAACTGTTCTTTTTTAAATCCTGGTCCATCAAAGTTATATACTTTTTTTATTTTATTAAATATTAAATCAGATGCTTCGAAGGCACTTACCATGGCTAAGTTACCTCCTTTTGAATGTCCAGTTATATATAAATTATTATCTTTTAAAAGTCTAACATTATCTTTTAAATACTCTATTGCTTGGGTTTGAGTATAAGTTGGGTATTCATATGCTAGTCTGAAATTTTCTATCCAGCCAATTAATGAAGTGTCGGTACCTTTAAAAGTAACAACTGTTTCATTTTTAATTCTGAAGGTTGCAGCACCAAATTGGGATTTATCGGTTACTGAATTAGTGAAGTTAGATACTTTTAAATCTTTATATCTATTAGAGTGAATTATCATGTCGAGAAATTCGTAGGATTTTGGTTCCATTACGCCATCATTCTTATCTTTATAATCCATTGCATATATATATAACTGGTGAATATTTTTTTCTCCTTTAAATGTTTTTAGTGGAAGATACACTAATATTGCACATAGTAAATTATCCATAACATTCCAGCTTACATCGGAAAGGTCAGTGTTTTTATAATATTTTATATAATCTTTAATTGTAAACATATTAAGACTCCTTTTTGTTTAAAATTTCTTCAATCCAGTTTTGAATATTATTTATATCTTCTTCAGTTGGATTTTGATTATGTTTTTTGAACCCTTCTTTTATTTCTTTTATTTGAGTATTAGTTGAATTGTTTAAGAATTTATTAATATAGTTTTCCTCTACTTTATTTGTTACTTTACATCTACAGCAATAATGGCCTAATATTTTATTTGAATCATCAATACTGTTTTTAATATTAGTAAATATCATGTCATAATACCCTATTCCATCACCATATCCAGCGGTTTGGAAGATAATTATATTTTTATTTTTTAAGGTTTTTAAATAATTTAATATATCAGGACTTGCAGAATATTTAGTAGTCCAAGAACCAACAATATAAGTATCGGCGTCTTTTATATCTTTTGATGGTTTTCCGAAATATACTAAATCTTTTTCATTTATTTTTTCTTTTATTTTTTCAGCGAATGTTTTTGTATTTCCTGTTACACTTGAGTACACGATAGCTATTTTCATTTATCATCTTCTCCTTCATAAAATCTCTCACGGTTTTAGTTTATCATATTTATTAAAATTTGAAAAATTTTGACTATTTTATTTAATATTTTGAGTATTTTGTGTGGTATTTTATAATTTGTGGGAATTATTCACATTGTTATTTAATAAAATTAAGTGATATAATTAAAAAAGTTTATGGCTTTGCTGTAAAATAAAATGGGAGTTGATAAAATGTTTAAATATGAAACTGATTCTAGGAAAGTTAAACCTGGTCAAACGTTCGTGGCGATAAAAGGTTATACAGTTGATGGTCACGATTATATAGATAAAGCTATTTTAAATGGAGCTACTGAAATTATTGCAGCTCATGAGGTTGAATCTAGTGTTCCTGTTACGATTGTTGATGATCCTGCTAGCTATTTTCAAAAACTTTTAGTTGAGGAATATAGTGATGAATTTAAAGATTTGAAATTAATTGGTATTACTGGTACTAATGGTAAGACTACATCTGCATACCTTACATATCAAATGCTTAATTTACTTGGTAAAAAAGCTTGTTATATTGGTACTTTAGGTTTTATGTGTGGTGATTACTTTGAGGAATTACCTAATACTACACCTGAGATACTTACAATGTATAAATTGCTTGAGAAAGCAAAAGATTTAGGCTGTGAATATGTAGCTATGGAGGTTAGTAATTTTGCTTTAGATTTAAAGAGAATTGAAGGTCTTAAATTTGTAGCTGGTTCATTTACTAATTTATCTGAGGATCATTTAGATTATCATAAAACAATGGAAATTTATATGAACTGTAAATTAAAACTTGTTAATTATATTAAAAAAGATGGAGTTTTAACTGTTAATATTGATGATGAAGTTTCCAAAAAATTTATGGAAATATTTAAAAACACTAAAACTTATGGTTTTAGTAAGGCAGATTATGAAATAATTAATGATGATATTCATCCAGATCATACAAATATTGATTTTACTGTTTATGGTAAGGAATATAAAGTTACAACTAATTTAACAAGTAAATTTAATATTTATAACTACTTTACTATGTTCAGTATATTACATGAATTAGGATTTAGCTGCGAAGAATTAATAGAAAAAACAAAAGATTTAAAGGCACCTAAAGGTAGATGTGAAACATATAAGGTAAAAGATGGGTTTGTTGTTATTGATTACGCTCATACACCTGACGCTGTTTTAAAGGTTGTTACTGCATATAAAGAACTTGCTAAGGGACGTGTTATTACTTTAGTAGGTTGTGGTGGTGACCGTGATCCTATTAAAAGGCCTATTATGGGTGAAATTGCTTCGCATTATAGTGACTATGTAATATTTACTGATGATAATCCAAGATGCGAGGATCATGAGAAAATTATGGAAGATATTTTAAATGGTGTTACAAAAGATAATTATGAGGTTTGTCTTGATAGAAAAGAGGCTATTAAAAAAGCCTTGGATAAAATAGAAAAAAATGATATTGTGCTTCTTTTGGGTAAGGGACATGAAGATTATCAAATCATTGGTCACACTAAAATCCATTTAGATGATAGTGAAGAAGTTTTAAAATATATAGAAAATAACAAGAATGATTAACATTCTTGTTATATTTTTGTTGGAGCTAAAAATGAAAATATGGGAATATTTCTTAATACTCCATAAATTAATAATATAATTATTAGAAAATACCAAAATTTTTGTGGTATTTTTTTATATATTGATTTTTCTTTATTGATTAGATAATCAATGTATAGGAAGATTGATGGAATAATTGCGATAAAAAGTAAGGGATTATATCTAAAAGCTTGATAAAAATCCAAACACAATATTGAGAAAAACATTCTTGTTATTCCGCAGCCTGGGCAATAAAAACCAGTTAATTCCTTTATTGGACACGGTATATATATTTTAATTAAATTGCTTATAGCTAAATATATGATTAATATTAAAATTATTATTAATGGTTTGATTAATTTTTTCATTCTATAAGAAAAAGATTCCTTTATATTATTCAGGATTCTCGTTCATATCATTTAAGCTATTTTGGATTAATGCATAATTTATAATACCTAAACCAATTAATTGTAAAACTAGATATAATATTGCATTATCTTCTGTAGGGAGTCCACGTTCTTCTTGAGCTTTCATTACTAATTTACCCATTTGGTAAGCCCAATAGATACCATAAATTCCACAAGTAACAAGTGTTAATACAAATGCTAATCCACCTGATGCTAATTTTGTATCATTACTTGCTCTTTTAACATCATCTGTTAAAACAATGAACCAATAAATACCATAAATTCCACATGTTATTATAGATAGTACGATACATAAGCCTATGTTTCTTCTTTCCATATCTCTTCCCTCCTGATATTATTTTACATTATATTCACATATAAATCAAGTTGCTACTTTTTTAAAATCTTTTAAGTATTTTTCAGCCTTCTTTTTAATTCTGGCATTAGCATTATCAATTGATTTTGGATTTTTATGAAGGATTTCAGCTATTTCTTTATAGTTAAAGCCATCTGTTTTTAGTTCAAAGACTTGTTTTTCTAAACTAGTTAGTTCTTTTTCTATTTTATTTATTATTTCTCTTGTATTTTCATCATCGATTAATAAGTTTTCCGGATTATTTGAATTATCACTTAATAATTCAGTACTTGAGATATCTTCTAAATTTAAGTTATCTACAGATAAGGATTCATTTAATATTTGATGTTTTAAACGATTTGCGGAGTTTATTGTTTGGATTAATCTTCTATTTATGCATGTTCTTGCATATGTGAAGAATATGGCATCTTTATTTTGATCATAAGTATTGATTGATGTACTGAAGCCTATCATAGCCTCTTGAATCAAGTCATTTAAATCAAGGCCAGATGTTTGATTGGCAAAATATTTCTTTTTAGCCATTCCAATAATTAATGGTTTATACTTATCAAACAGTGTTTCGGTAGCTATTTCGTTATCTGCTACTTGATCTAATAATTCATAATCATTTATATCTTTATACATTATCTATTTCTAACAGCTTCATATATAACTAATGCGGCGGCAACTGAGGCATTTAAGCTGTTTACCTTTCCTTTCATTGGTATAGATGCGATAAAATCACAATTTTCTTTTGTAAGTCTGCTTAATCCTTTACCTTCATTACCAATGACTAAAGCAATTTTACCACTGTAATCTATTTGCTTATAATCAGTTCCTTGCATGTCTGTTCCAATAATCCAAAAGCCTTGTTTTTTCATCATATTAATTGTGTTAACTAGATTATTTACGATTGATATTTTCATATCTTTAATAGTTCCAACACTTACCTTTATGACAGTTCCGTTTACTTTAACGGAGCGGTCTTTGGGAATAATGATACTTTTAATTCCAGCGGCTTCACAAGTTCTTATAATAGCACCAAAATTGTGAGGATCTTCTAGATGATCTAAGATAACTACGATATCTTCGTTTATAGTTTCATCGATATCTGTATATTCATATTCTTTTGTTTCTAAAATTATTCCTTGATGGTTGCCATTTACTTTGTAATCCATTTCATTTTTATTTAAATATACTATTTTGATATTTTGTTTTTCTAATTCATTTATTATATCTTTATCTTTAAAATTTTGATAAAGGTAAGCTTTTTCTATTTCTTCTTTTTTTTCAAGCATTTCTTTTGCGACATTTTTTCCATATGCATACATATTATTCACCTACTATATATTTCATTATTTCATCTATTCTTGTTTCATTATTTGTTAGTTTTAAATAACCGATTAGAGCTTCTAAACCTGTTGATTTTTTATAAGTTATTATATCAGTATTTTTAGGACTTCCATGACTTTTATGATTTCGAGCCCTTTTAATAATTGTTAATTCTTCTTCTGTTAAGAATTTTTCATTAATCATTTTATCTAGAAAAGTGCTTTGAGCTTTAGCAGAAACATATTTAACAGCCATATTTTGTAGTTCATTTACTTTGTAGTCAGCTTGTTTTAGTAAATAATTTCTTATATAAAGTTCATATATGGCATCACCTAAATAGGCTAAAGCTAGAGAGTTTCTATTCATATCTATCAAAAGTAATTCCTTTTATTAAACCTGTTTTAACATCATTTATGATTAATGTGATAACTTTATCTAAATCAACTTCTCCGCCTTTTATTAGGCATCCTCTTCTTTTACCGATGTACTCTAAATCTTCTACGATATCATCATTAAGCTCTTCTAAATTATATCTTTCTTTTAAAATTTCAGGATAATATTTATTTAATGTTTGAAGAATATATTCAGCAACATCAAATAAAGGTAATACTTCTTCTTTGATAGCTGTTAAACTAGCCAGATTATAGGCATTATCTTCTAATTTTGGCCATAAAATACCTGGAGAGTCTAGTAATTCTAAATCATTATTTACTCTTATCCAACTAAGATTTTTAGTGACACCTGGTTTGTTACCGGTAACTGTTACTTTTTTACCAGCTAATCTATTAATCAAGGTACTTTTTCCAACGTTAGGTATTCCCATTATTAAAACTCTATTTTTTCTTTTTATTAATCCTTTTTTCTCTCTTTGAAGATTTTTTTCTTTTAAAACTTCATTTGTTAGATTAATTATTTTTTTTAAACTTCCTTTTTCTTCTAGATTCATTGGAAGTACATGGTACCCTTTTTCTTCATAATATTTTACCCATTTTTCTGTTTCTTTTTTATCACATAAATCGACTTTTGTCATTATTAGTATTTTAGGTTTATTTCCGATAACTTCATCAATATCGTTTATTTTTGATGATTTAGGCATACGAGCATCTATTAATTCATATACAATATCAATTAGATTTAGGTTTTCTTTAATTAATCTTTTGGTTTTAGCCATATGTCCTGGATACCAGTTTATATTTTTATTATTTTCACTCATTTGAATCACTTCCTTTTATTATTTTCATTAATTTTAATTATCAAATTTGGGTATTATAAGGATCATAATGGTACATTTACTCTGCATGAATCCAACATTATGCTGATACATTTAATAATCGGTTATTACATAATACCAATTATCTTTTTATTTTTCTATACTAACTATTATCTTAATTAATATATATTTTGGGATTTAATATGTTGTGATACATTTATAAGTTATATCTTTTTTAAATCATAATTAATTTGTTAATCAAGACTTTTTTATTGTATCACAAAAAAATATTATTTAAAATTATTATCAAGTTATTTTATTTTTATTAAAGTGATTATATTTAATTTTACATTATATTATATTTAAAAAAATATTTTTATTTTTTTGTGTTATACTTATATAAGATAGGAGGTGTAGGATGTATGAAATTTAATTATTTTGTTAAGGCTTTATTAATTACAATGTTTGTTTTTCTTTCAACTGGTTGTGTTAAATATAATGCACAAATGGATATAAAGGCAGATAAATCTATGGATTTTTCAATTATATATGCTTTAGATACTTCAGTATTTGGGGAGACTAATATATTTGAAGAAGAAGATATTAAAAATCTAAAGGATGAAGGTTATAAGGTTACAAAATATGCTGATGGTAAGATGAAGGGATATAAATTATCTTTGAACATTAAAAACATTGATGATGTTAGTTCTACTGATAATGTAAGTTTTAATTTATCTGATACAAAAAGTGATAGTAAAAAAGATGATTTAAAATTATTTAAGGTTCAAAAAGGATTTTTCAAAAACAAATATTCTGCTGATTTTAAATTTGATTCAAATGATAGCAATTTAAATAGCACTACAAACAGTTCATTAGATAATACTGAATCAGATGATGATTATAGTGTTACAAGTTTTGATGAAGAGATAGATTCTGAATTTAATACTTCTTTTGATGAAGCAAGTTATAATAGCGGAATGCAGTTTGCGGCTAGTAATATGGATTTATCTTTTAATGTTAAATTACCATATTCTGTGGTAAGCAGTAATGCTTCTTCAAAAGATAACGATAATAAAGAATTATCTTGGGCATTAACAACACAAAATGGTGAGAATAATATTAAATTTGAATTTGAACTTTATAATTATGATAATATTATAGGCACTATTGCTATTATAATTATTGTTATCTGTTTAGTTATAATTTTCATTTTAAAGAAAAAAAATAATAAAGCTGCTTTATAATTAAGGTTCTTTGTCAAATAGTGTTGGTAGACATTAAATGATACAAGTAACTGCATATAGAGGAATGATGAAAATCATTCTTTTATAATG
>CACZST010000018.1 GCA_902783895.1 uncultured Erysipelotrichaceae bacterium | reverse complement strand
TCACCTCCTTTCTTGTCTCGTTATTATATATCATTTCATAAAAAATACATAATAACCGGGGGTCACTATGTATTATAAAAAATTATTATTTATTAATTTTTAGGGTTTTCATGATATTTTACCCTTTTATTTTTAATATTAATAATATCACCCTTAAAGAATTTATATGTTGCAATAAGTAGTATAGAAACTGGAAGTGAAATAATAATACCTAAAATACCAGCTAAAATACCACCCGCAAACACTGAAACAATAACCACAAGTGGATGAATTTTATTACTTTTTCCATAAACAAGTGGATTTATAACATATCCATCAATACCTGAGAATATCGCAAATACAATACAAGTTTTAATAAATAAAGCCGGACTAATCACAAAAGCAGTAATTGCCGCAATTATATTTGCCACAATACCACCAAAATAAGGAATCAAATTACCCAAAGCCGCAAGTGTTCCAAGCATTACCGCATTAGGATGTCCAATAATAGAATAAACAATTGTATACTCTACCCAAGAAATTAAAGCTATTTTAACAAAACCTGTTAAATATTTTCCCATTTCATCATCTAAAACTTGAACATATTTAAAAGCTCTCTTATTAGTTTTAATAAGGAAGTTTTTAACACCACTTCTTATCTTATCCATATCAGCTAAGAAATAAATAAACGCCGCAAATATAATAAATGCTTTAGATAAATAATCAATTGAAACACCAATAAAACTGAATGCTCCATTTGAAATATAACCGCCTATTTTTTCTAAATTAGCATTAAATCCACTATTTAATGTATTTTGAATAGTTTTAAAATTAATATTATAATGATTAGACATTTCTCTAAGGAAAGAAATAATACCATTAAATAAACTAGTAATCTGATCAATTAAAACTGGTGCGGTTACATAAATAATACCACCTAAAATTATCGTAATCGAACCAATAACTATAATCATAGCTAAAGATTTTGGAACCTTCTTATTCACAAGCCTTCTAACTAATGGATAAAAAGCGTAAGCAATTGTAAATGCCACTAAAAACGGAAAACTGATTTCCCATACTACATTTAAAACTCCAAGCCAAAAATCTTTAGTTTGATAAATTAAATAAAATATAGCAAATAATAATGTAATATTTATAAGTTTATAATCTATTTTCCCTTTCATATATATTACCTTTCTAACATAATTGTAATAGGACCATCATTTTGAATATTAACAAGCATATCCGCCCCAAAAATACCTGTTTCTACATGAACAAATTCACTTAATTTTTTATTAAATAAATCATAAAGTATAGTGGCTTTATCTCCACTTAACGCTTTTACATAACTTGGCCTTTTACCTTTGTTAGTATCCGCATATAATGTAAACTGAGAGATACTAAGAATATCACCACCAACTTCTAAAAGTGATTTATTCATAACCCCATTTTCATCATCAAATATTCTTAAATTAACAATCTTATTTACCATATAATCTATTTCTTTTTCACTATCACCTAAAGTAAAACCAACTAAAACAACAATTCCCTTATCAATTTTGCCATTTACTTTTCCATCTATACTTACAGATGAATTTAAACTTCTTTGAATTAATGCTTTCATTTTATTACCCTTTCCACATTAATGATATTATTAATCATTTTTAAAGATGTCATAAATTTATCAAGCTCTTCTTTATTTTTAACTAAAATTGTCATCTCTAAAGTATTACATAATCTTAATTTATGAAAAACAAAACTTTTAATAGTTATATTTAAATTACTAGCCTTAGAAACAACGTCCATCATAACATCGCTTTCTCTATTTGATTTAATCATAATATTTGTAGCCATCTTATCAGAAGATTTATTCCAACTAACCTCAGTTAACCTTTCATTTAAACTAGACACATTAGGGCATTCTAACCTATGAACTGTAATACCATAGCCTTTAGTAATAAAGCCAATAATCTTATCACCATACACAGGACCGCAGCATTGAGCTAAATTAACTTTAATATTATCTCCACCAGCTACATTTATTAAATTCTTAGGATCATTTATCTTAATATTTTCTTTAATAGTTTGTTTTAAAACTTTTTCTTCTGTTTCATCCTTTTTATACAAAGCATCGACAGCTAAAGAAGGTAAAATTTTATTACTTCCAATCGCAATATATAGCTCTTCAAATGAATTAACCTTAAGTTCATTAAATATTTTTTTAGTATTTTCTGCATCGAAAAATTCTGCTGAAGGAATTTTATTCTTCCTAATTTCTTTAATAAGTAAATCTTCGCCTTTTTGCATATATTCAGCTTTATTTGTCTTATTAAAAAATGCCTTAATTTTGTTTTTAGCTTGCGTTGTTTGAGCAAAATCAAGCCACTGTCTACTAGGACCTGATGAATGATTACTTGTAATAATTTTAACAACATCCTCGTTATTAAGTTTATAATCTAAAGGAACCATATTACCATTTACTAAAGCCCCCGTCATCTTTTCACCAACATTAGTATGAACCTTATAAGCAAAATCAACTGGAGATGAATCTTTAGGAAGCTCAATTACATCACCCATAGGAGTAAATACATAAATAGTATTTTTAAAAACTTCCTCTTTAACATTATTTACAAAATCTTCAGGATTTTCTTCACTATTTTTTAAATCCATTATAGTTCTAAAAAATTGTAATTTCCTCTCCATATCGTTTTGCATAGCCGCTTTAACACTACTACCTTTTTCCTTATAAGACCAATGTGACGCAATACCATACTCAGCTACTCTATCCATATCATAAGTTCTTATTTGAATTTCATAAAGCTGCCCATCAACACCAAATACTGTCGTATGCAAAGACTGATACATATTTGTCTTTGGCATCGCAATATAATCCTTAAACCTTTTTGGCTTAGGTTTAAACTTAGAATGAATAATTCCAAGTGTCTGATAACATTCTTGTTCTGTATTTACATAAACCCTTAAAGCTAAAAGATCATATATATCACTAAATCTTTTACCCTTTTCAAGTTTTTTATAAATACTAAAAATACTTTTACTTCTTCCCTTTATTTCATGTTTTATTCCATGCTTATTTAATTGTTCAGCAACCGCATCAATCATTTTAGCAACACTATTATCTCTTTCAGTCTTTGATGCGTTAAGCTTCTCAACAATATCATAATATTCATCTGGTTTTAAATATCTTAAACAAAGTTCTTCCAAATTCTGTTTAATAGTATTAATACCAAGCCTATCAGCAATTGGTGTTAATATATCTAAAGTTTCCTTAGCTGTCTCTTTTTGCTTTTCCCTAGATAAAACACTCATCGTCTGCATATTATTAAGCCTATCAGCAAGTTTAATAATAATAACCCTAACATCTTCAGTAAGACCAACCAAAATTTTTCTTTGAGTATTAATTATTGCTTCATTACTACCAGAACCAAAATTAAGTTTATTAATTTTGGTAACTCCAGTTACTAATGATGTAATATTTTTACCAAACTCTTCTTCAATCTCACTTTCTTTTACATTTGCATATTGAATAACATCATGCATTAAACCAGCCGATAATGTCTCCGCATCTGCCTTTATTGTTGTTAAAATATAAGCAACATTCAAAGGATGAATTATAAAATCATCACCAGTTAAACGTTTTTGACCATAATGTTTTTTACTTGCAAATTCATATGCTTTTTCAATTAAATCTAAATCATCTTTATCAGTAATATAACCTGATATTTTTTCTTTAAGTAACTCAAAAGTTAAATCCTTTTGATATTTCATCTATAACACTCCTTAAGCATTTATACCTTTAATCATAATTTCCTCTGGTTCTTTTTCCAAAACAACCTCTTTTGGCTTCTTACCTTTTTTAATATTTCTCTTCTCAAGTTCAAGCCAAATTTGACTTGCGATAAACAGTGAAGATAAAACACCAGTAATTAAACCAACAAGCATTGCAATATCAAAACTTAAAATCTCATGTGAACCGAATATTATTAAACAAATAAGTGGAATAACAGTTGTTAAAGTTGTAACAATACTTCTATTTAAAATACTTCTCAAACTATCATTAACAATATTAACTAAAGTTTTATAAGACTTAACATCTTTATATTTAGCATAATTTTCCCTAATCCTATCAAATGTAATAATAATATCATTAACTGAATAACCAATAATTGATAAAATAGCCGCAATAAATATATTAGAAATCTCAAGTTTAAATATTATAAAGAAAGATATAGTAACTAAAACATTAACAAGTAAAGATATAATAGAACTAATACCATAATCAAATTTAAATCTTAAAGAAATATATATAATAATTGCTAAAGTCGCAATAACCAAAGATAAAACCGCATTTTTTATCAAATCATCACGAACCATATTAGAAATAACTCCAATATCAGTAGTAGCTTCATATTTATCATTAAAGTAATCTTTAGCCTCACTTGATTTATTACCATCTAAAACATCACTTACTTTAATAACATAACTACCATCAGCTCTCTTTTCAAAATCATACATATCAATTTCAAGCTTTTCACTATCTTTTTTCAAATCATTTTCATTTAAATTTTCTGAAGTTTTCAAAGTGATTGAACTACCACCTTTAAATTCAGTACCTAAAGTTATACCATTTTTAAAAAGCATAACCCCACCAATTAAAATTACAATTAAAATACATGCGATAAATATTTTTCTATATTTAACAAAATCAATTTTTTTCCAAAAATATTTTGTTCTTTTTTCACCCTTTTTAGGTATATCCTTTTCTTTTACACCAATAAACATTAAAGGTCTACTGTCAAATTTACCAGTTTGAACAAATTTTCCAAGTAACCATCTAACTAAAAATACCATAACAAACATTGTTACAAATATACTTATAATTAAAACAGTTGCAAAACCTTTAACACTACTTTGACCTAAAATAAATAAAATTATAGCAACAATTAAGGTTGTCATATTAGCATCTAAAATTGTTCCAAAAGAAGCTTTATTACCACTTACATAAGCCTCTTCAATCGTCTCACCATAATATAGTTCATCCTTAATTCTTGAAAAATTAATAACATTACTATCGACAGCCATACCAATACCAATAATCATTGCCGCGATTCCTGGTAAAGTTAAAGTTCCTCCTATTAACCAGAATATAAAGAACGTTAAAGCAGTATAAAGAACTATACCAACACTAGCAATCAAACCTGAAAATCTATATAAACAAATAAGTAAAATGATTATCAAACTAACACCAATAATACCCGCTAAAATAGTTTTATTTAAAGCATTATTACCAAATGAAGCCCCTACACTATTACTAGAAACTTCAGTTAACTTAGCTGGCATACTTCCAGAATTAATCAAATCAACCAAATTTTGAGCATCCTCTTGATCAAAATTACCTTGAATAATTACATCACTACTAAAAGCTTGTGAAACTGACGCAACAGATAAACAATTTGAACTTTCCTCAGTACCACATATTTTCTCCTGTGATTTAAACGAATCTTTATCCTTATCATAATCAAGCCAAATAACAATTCTATTATCAGACATTTCACTAACTTTTTTAGTTGCCTCATAAAAAGCATCTTTATCTTTGACACTCAAACTAACTGCAGGCTTACCATTATTATCAGTAGAAACACTCGCACCTCCACTAGATAAAACACTACTAGTCATTAATAAATTATCATTTGTATCTCTAAACGTTAAACTAGCTGTTTGTGACAAAATTTTTCTAGCTTCCTTCTCATCAGTTACACCTGCAAGCTGAACTCTAACACGATCACCTTCAATACTAATAGAAGGCTCTGTCACACCTAAAACATCGATACGTTTAGACATAGTTTGTTTAGTTGACCTAAGCATATCACTATCAACTTCTGCTTTACCATCTAAACTATCTACTTTATAAACAACTTCAAACCCACCTTGCAAATCAAGCCCAAGCTTAATATTTTTCAAAGTAGGAATCAAAATTAATATTGAAATTACAAGTATCATAACTGTCCACAAAACAGCATTTATTAATTTACCTTTTTTCATAAAATCTCCCCTAATCAAAATAAACATTTCTATTTCTACTATTTAATTTTTCTTTAAAATAATCATCAATAAGTTCATTATCACTATTTAAAATATCACTAACCATTTCACTCAAAACTAAATTACTACTATCCCTCCATTTAGTTTCTTTCAAATAATTCCAAATATCCTCAATTTTTAAATAACCATAACTATTATTTTTAAGTTCTGTAAGCTTTGCTTCCAAAGCTGGTTTTAACCTATCATAAAGTTCTTGTTCGCTTTTAAATTCAAGTTCCATCCTTAGACCTCCTACAACAATAATTATATATTAAATTCATTTATTTTTAAACCCTTTTAAAAAATAAGTATAATTAATTTATAATATTTCTTTATTATTTACTTTTAAAAACAAATAAAAAAGTAGAAAAACATTTCCTACTTTGTAAATAAACAATATTCATAATTTATTCGGTCCCTGCCTTATATCAATAAGGCAGGGACTATCACCAGAGCCAGAGACTTCGTCTCGGCCCTTTTCCAAATACCTCCCTCGGCATTTGCACAGGTGCGTTATCTTATTTTTCTCTTCTTCTTGTTGTCTTTCCCATTATCACAGCAGACCCTGTTACACAAGCTATTCCAAGCCCAGCTATTATTATCGAACCAAAAGCAGATGTTGATGGTACTTCTACTATTTGTCCTTTATCTGCTTTTATTTCATCTTTATTATTGTTTTCCTCATCTTTTGGTTCTTCTTTTACTTCTTCTACATATTTTGAAACTTTATATGGGTCAGCTTCACTTCCTTCTCCGTTTAATGTAGTTTTAGCTGACAGGAAAAGCGCAGGACGGACGCCGC
>CACZST010000017.1 GCA_902783895.1 uncultured Erysipelotrichaceae bacterium | reverse complement strand
AGCTGGGTTCAGAACGTCGTGAGACAGTTCGGTCCCTATCTGTCGTGGGCGTAGGAAAATTGAGGAGATCTGTTCCTAGTACGAGAGGATCGGAATGGACACACCTCTGGTGTATCTGTTGTCACGCCAGTGGCACTGCAGAGTAGCTATGTGTGGAATGGATAACCGCTGAAAGCATCTAAGCGGGAAGCCAACTTCAAGATGAGTTTTCCCATTTTTTAAAAAGTAAGATTCCAGAAAGACTATCTGGTTGATAGGCTGGAGGTGGAAGCATGGCAACATGTTGAGCTGACCAGTACTAATAAATCGAGGATTTAATCCTTAATGATTGTCTTCTAAGAGATATTCGACACATTATCATGTTTTCAGAGAATTATTTCTCTTTTGATTTGTGATGTTAGTGAAGTGGATACACCTGTTCCCATACCGAACACAGAAGTTAAGCACTTTAGCGCCGACAATAGTGAATGCGAAGATAGGTGGTTGCAAATCTTTTTTTTTATATTTTTTTAAGGTACAATATTAAATGTTTGTTCATTGATGTTTAATATTGTATTTTTTTATACAAAAAAACAACATATTATAATGTCGTTTCATCATCATTATTATTGTCATCATGTGAATCTATGCATAATTTATACATATCAACATCTAGTGTTTTAGCTATGTGCCAAAGGGTACCGAGTGAAAATGTTTGATGTGAATTATTTTCAATGTTTGATATAAATTGTTTTGAGTATGAGGATTTGCTTGCAAGTTGTTCTTGAGTCCAACCTTTTTTCTTTCGGTATTTTTGTATATTTCTTCCTATGTATTCATAAACATAGTTTTCATTTTCTTTATTACACATCTTATCACCTTACTTATATTTTCCCATAATTTCATTAATTTTATGTGCCGTCGTTCGTAGTACATATTTATTTTGTTAACTTTATATAAATATATTCATTGTATTAATATATTGGTAAAATTATGTTATAATAATTTACAGGTGATTGAAATGGAATATAAAACTGTAATGCATGATGAAATGGAAACTGTTGAATTAGCTCAAAATTTTGAATCTGAAAAATTTCCTAATATGGTTATTTGTTTAAACGGGGAACTTGGAAGTGGTAAAACTTTGTTTACTAAAGGTTTTGCGAATGCTTTAGGTGTTGAGGAAAGTATAACTTCTCCAACTTTCAATATTATTAAGGAATATGATGGTGAACTACCTTTGTATCATATGGATGTATATAGATTAAATGGTGATGTTGATACTATTGGAGTAGAGGATTATTTTACAAAAGGTGGAGTTGTTATTATTGAGTGGGCTGATATGATTAAAGATATTTTGCCTGAAGAACGATTAGATATTAAAATTAAAATAACTGGTGAAAATTCTAGGACTTTTGTTATTAAACCTTATGGGGAAAAATATGAAGAGTTATGTGAGGCGGTTTTGTGAAAGTATTATTTATAGATACTGCAACTTCTTTTTTAAGGGTTGCTTTAGTTAGTGATGATAAGTTAGTTTATTTTTATAATAATGATGAGGGTCATGATATGTCTTCTATGATTATGCCTGTTTTGGATATGGCATTTAAAGAGGCTGGTTTTAAACCTTCTGATTTAGATAAGATTATGGCTGTAAATGGTCCAGGGTCTTTTACTGGTATTAGAGTTGGTCTTACAGTTGCAAAAACAATGGCATGGGCTTTAAAAATTCCTGTAATTTCTATTTCTTCTTTGGAAGTTATTTCTTCTGGTTTTGATAGTGATTATAATACTAGTTTAATTAATGCTAGAAGAGGATATGCTTATGTTGGAAGTTATGATGATAATTTAAATGTTATTTCTGATGATAGACATGAGTATATTAAAGATAAAAAGTTTGATGGTAATTTAATTAGTTATGATGAATTTGATTTTGAAGTTAATCAACCAATTATTGATGTTTTAAAGGTTGTAAGAAAACATATTAATGATGAGGAAATTAATCCGCATAATCTTAATCCAAAATATTTAAAATTAACTGAAGCTGAGGAAAAATTTAATAATAATGATTAATGAAATTAAAAATGAAGATGGATATTCTTTTTTAGTTAATATTTTTTCTGATTATGTTTTAGATAAAGATCCATTTAGAAAAGTATTTGGTTTTTATTTAGACGATACATTAATTGGTGTGATTGATGTTAGTGTTATATATGAACGTATGGAAATAAATTATATAGCTATTTTAAATGAATATCGTAGACATGGTGTTGGTAGAAAACTTATAGATTCTGTTTTAAAAAAATTTAAAATAAATAGTGTTAGTTTAGAGGTAAGTTCAAATAATACAAATGCGCTTTTATTTTATGAAAAAATAGGATTTAAAAAAACGGCTATAAGGAAAGGTTATTACAAAGGTATTGACGGAATACTTATGGTTATGGAAGTGAGATGATATAATGAAAATTTTAGCAATAGAATCTAGTTGTGATGAGACAAGTGTTAGTATAATTGAGGATGGTCAAAAAGAAATAGCGACAGTTGTATTATCACAAATGGATACACATGCGAATTATGGTGGTGTTGTTCCTGAAATCGCAAGTAGAATGCATGTGGAAAATATTACAATGGTTATAGAGGAAGTTTTAAATAAGTCTGGTCTTTCAATGGATGATATTGATGCGATTGCGGTTACATATGGTCCTGGACTTATTGGGTCATTATTAGTTGGATTAATGGCTGCAAAAACACTTGCTTTTATTTATAATAAACCACTAATTCCGGTTCATCATATTGCAGGTCATATATATGCGAATAATCTAGTTAGACCTCTTGAATTTCCACTTATTTCTTTAGTTGTAAGTGGTGGTCATACTGAGCTTGTTTATATGAAAGACAATTATAGTTTTGAAAAACTTGGTGGAACTTTAGATGATGCGGTAGGAGAGGCTTATGATAAAGTTGCAAGAGTTATTGGTCTTCCTTATCCTGGTGGTCCAAGAGTAGATAAATTAGCTCACGAAGGTGATGATACATATAATTTACCACTTCCTTTAGATGATGATAGCTATGATTTTAGTTTTAGTGGACTTAAAAGTGCGGTTGTAAATTTAGTTCATAATGAAAAACAAAGAGGTAATGAGATTATTCCTGTGAATATTGCGACTTCTTTCCAAAATAGAGTTACTGAGATATTAACTAAAAAAACTATAAGAGCTTTAAAGGAAAAAAATGTTCATAATTTAATAGTTGCTGGAGGAGTTGCGGCTAATAAGGGTCTTAGAGATAGACTTACTAAGGAATGCGAGAAGAATGGTATTAATTTAATTGTTCCTGAAATTAAATATTGTACTGATAATGCAGCTATGATAGGTGCTGCTGGATATTATGCTTATTTAAGAGGGGATAGAGCTGATTTAACTTTAAATGCGAAAGCTACTTTAAAGTTACAGTAAGTTTTGAAGATTTATTTCTTCTTTTTTAATACTAGTAAAGGATGATTAAAATGGAACAATATATAACGATAGAAGGAAATAGGGGATATGGGATAAAATGCAAGCAATGGGTTAATTTAGATATGCCTAAAGAGGTAATAATTGCTTGTCATGGCTTTGCCGGTGATAAGGAAAGTTCTGCAATTTCTATGCTGGCAAGTGAATTGTTAAAAAATGATGTATATACTATTGCCTTTGATTTACCTGGTCATGGTGAAAGTGATGTAGATGGTGATAGTCTTACTATTGAAAATTGCTTAGAAGATTTTAAAAGTGTTATTGATTATGTAAAGAGGAAATATGGTAATGTTAAAATTGGTATTTTTGCTACAAGTTTTGGTGGTTATTTATCATTATTATTAAATGACATAGATGTTTCTTTATCACATGTTATTTTAAGATGTCCGGCAATTAAGATGGATAAAATATTTATAAATGAAATTCTTAGGGAAGATATTGAAGAATTTAAAAAACGTGGTTATACAGTTGTGGGGTATGAACGTGAACTTAAGGTTAATTATAGTTTTTATGAGGAGTTAAAGAATACCCAAATTTTAGATATATATATAAATACTTTTTCTAATATACTTATGATTCATGGAGATAAGGATACTACTGCACCTATTGAAGATACAATTGTATTTTCAAATAAATTTTCAATTCCTTTAAAAATAATTGAGGGTGCAGATCATCGATTTAAAAAACCAGGCGAACTTGAAAAAGTAGTTGATAATACAATTTCTTTTATAAATGAGGATAAATAGTAATATAAAAATACACTTTTCATAGTGTATTTATTTTTTGTATATTTTTTCGATATAGACAATTAAATAGTAAAGTAGACTAGACATTATAGCAAGTAATATAACACCTGTCATAACAAGATTTAGATTAAATATTTGAGAGCCATACATAATTAAGTAACCAATACCTGCTTTTGATACTAAAAATTCACCCATAATAACTCCAATAAATACGAGGCCTAGGTTTACTTTAAAAGAACTAATAATTGTTTTAAAATTGCTTGGCCAAATTAGTTTTGTGAATATTTGGTTTTGCGTAGCTTTAAAGCTTTTCATTAATTTAATTTTATTTATATCTGTTGATATGAATGCTTGATGAATATTTATTATTGTAACAATTATTGATATTAATAAGGCCATTAATATAATTGATTTTGTTCCAGCACCAGCAATAATAATGATTATAGGTCCTAGAGATACTTTTGGTAAACTATTTAATATAGTTAAATAAGGATCTAAGACTTTTGATAGGAATTTAAAACGCCACAATAAGCATGCGATAAATATTCCTAGTGATGTGGCTAGTAAAAAACTTATTATTACTTCATAGAGGGTTATAAATATATGTTTAAATAAGCTACCATCATTATAAAGACTTATAAGTGTCTGCACGATTGCTTTGGGGCTTGATGAGATAAAAGTATTAATCCACTCTTTATCGGCGGCTAGCTGCCAAATAAATAAAATTGATATGATTATTATGAGCTGGGATAGGTGGACTAAAAAATTTTGGATTTTTATTTTTTTAAGGTATTGTTTATGTTCATTAGACATGATATTCTAAATCCTTCCAAATTTGATTATAGTATTTTGTGAAGTCTTTTGAACTTCTTTTTTCAAGTGGTGTTTTAGCATTTGGTATATTAATATTATATATTTTTTTAATTTTACTTGGTCTTTTTGTTAAAACAATTACTTTATCTGCAAGACTAATGGCTTCTTCAATACTGTGGGTAACTATAATAGCGCTTTTGTTTTCTTTTTTTATTATTTTGTAAACATCATCTGCGACTACTAATCTTGTTTCTTGATCTAAGGCAGAAAATGGTTCATCTAAAAGTAAGACATCTGGTTTTGTCGCAAGTGTTCTTATTAAGGATACTCTTTGAGCTTTATGAAGACATTTTTAAATTTTATATAAGTAATTTGATTATTAAATATTATTTATCATCTTTTAAGAAATTCATTACTAAATCAATAAGTATGTCCTTTTCTTTAGGGTTTGACTGAGCTATTAATAGAGTAATTGCAACTAATGTGTTATTGTCGATGACTTGTTTGTTATCTTTATAAAGAATATTATAAAATTCTAAAAAATATATAAATAAAGTAGCCGCTATTCTTTTATTGCCATCTATGAAAGTGTGGTTTTTAGTTATTAAATACAAGAAATTAGCTGCTTTTTCTTCTATTGTAGGGTATAAGTCTTTACCATCAAAAGATTGATATATTGTACCTATAATAGCTTCTAAGCCTTTATTTCTTTCAAGAGCGAATAAATCGCTATCGGCATTAAATTTTAGTTTATTTATAATAGACATACAATTTCCATATGTTATTTTATCATTATTAGTAGTTCCGTTAGGCTTAGATATTCTTTTATGATCATAATCATCAAGTAAATTCAAAGCATTAGAGTAATTATTTATAACTTTGATTATATCTTGAGCTTCGCTTCCTTTTAATTCAGTGTCAATTCTTCCGGCAATATCTATTAGTTTAATAGTCTTTTCAAGATATTCTAATCTTTTTTGATTAACTGCATAACCTTTAATCATATAGTCTTTTAATATTTTGTTTGCCCATTTTCTAAATGCTATACCTTGTTTACTATTAACTCGATATCCAACAGAAATAATCACATCAAGATTATAATAATTTGTTGGTTTATCACTAAATTCGGAATTTCCGAATTTACTCATAGTTTCACTTTCCAAAAGTTCTTCACTTTTATAAATATTTTTAATATGTTCGTTGATAGTTGATTTTGCTTTTCCAAATAATTTGCTCATTTGTTCTTGTGTAAGCCAAACAGTTTCATCTTTCATATTTACTTCAAGTTTTACTTCTTGATTTTCAAATAATATAATTTCATTTTTCATTAATTATCATGTCCTTTACAATGTTTTAATATAGATTTGTAATTTTCATTTTCATAATCCACCTTCTTAATATTACAAATCTATCTGATATCATTATAGTAAACAAATGTTCGATAATCAATATAATGTTAAATTTTATTAAAAATTCCATTTTATTTGGATGTTTCGTGTATTTGTATCCTTATTTATTTTATCTATAAATATTTTATCTATAAATTCATCAATAATAATTTTGTTTAATTCTTCTAATTTTTTGTATTTACCAAATGTTTTTTCATTATTTTTTGAAGACTTCTCTTTATAATAAACGATTTTTTCTTTTATTGATTTAATTTGATTATTATACATATCTTCATTTTTATTATAATAGGTAATTAAATTTTTAAATTGGCTTATAGTGATAACGCCATTAACTTTATCTTCATATAAATTTTTTAAATAATTTTTAGTTTTAGATATTTCTTTTAGGGTTTGTTCTTTCTGCTTTTTTAGAGAGTTAATTTTATCATTAAACTTACTGGAACTTTTTTTAGAATCTATATTTTTTAATTGCATCTCATCATAGTATTTACTTATTTTATTATTGATTGCATCTAATATTAATTTTTCTAATTTATCATATCTAATCCCAGATTTATTAATGCATGTTTCATAGCCATTAAGATTTCCAGAACAAACTAAATATTCATGTTTTGTTGAATTTTTTTTTCTCATATAGTGCTTGCATTTAAGACAAAATACTTTACCAGAAAATATGTGAACAACACCATTTCTTTTCATAGGTTTAGTTCGTTCTGTCATTGCAAGTTGTACTTTATTAAATGTTTCTTCATCAATAATTGCTTCATGAGTATTCAAAGTTTTAATCCATTCGCTTTTGTTTTTTCTTTTTATTTTGTGATTTTTATAGCTAATAGTAGTTCTTTTTCCTTGCACGAGATGTCCTAGATATAGTTCATTTGTTAAAATTCTTTTAATAGCATTTGCATTCCATTTTATTTCTTCTCTAGGTCTATCACTGATTACATTTAATTTAATTCCTTTTCGGTATTTATATAGAGAAGGACAAGGTATATTTTTACTATTTAAGTACTTTGCTATTGCTGTAAACCCGAGTCCTGTTAGATATAAATTAAATATATCTTTTACTATTTCTGAGGCAACTGGATCAACTACTAACTTATTATTATCTTCACTAGATACATCATAACCGAATGAAGCAAAAGGGGAGATGAACTCTCCTTGCTTCATTTTAGAGTAAAAGGCACTTCTTATGTTATTAGATACATCTTCTAAATACCATTCGTTTACTAAGCCATTTATTTGTCTTGACTTTTTATTACCTAAAACTAGGGTATCCGCATTATCAGATAAACCAATAAATCTAATATTCCATTCTTTGAATTTATTATTGATATATTTTTCCACAATTTCCATATCCCTAGAAAATCTTGATTGGCTTTTACATAGTACAATATCTAATTTTTTGTTTTCACAATCTTTAATTAATCTTTCAAATTCGGGTCTGTATGTCCCAGCACCTGATAAGTCTTCATCTGAATATTCATCTACTAAAACAAATTCAGGATGCTTATTTATATAATCTGTTAACATGTTTCTTTGATTTTTAATAGATTCGCTATCATCATCTTTATTGACTTTATCTCTATCTTCATTAGATAATCTTAGATAAATGCCGACTCTTAATTTTTTGTTCCTTGAGGTACATTCAATTTTATTCATATTTATTACCCCCATTTATAAAGTAAAAATGAAACTTTTAACTAATACCTTTATAACTTTTATTTATATGTATTAATATCAGATTCCATAAATTCTATAATTCTATACAGTTTTTTATTAACTATTTCTTTTAATTTAGTATTAGTTAGATTTTCTTTAATAATATCGGTAATATTGTATTTCAATTTACATACTCCCTTCATACTCAAGTTTGAAAGATAAAAGTGTAAATGAAGTTTGTAATTTTTTTCATCTGATATTTTCTATCTTTTTGCCTACAAACTTTTAAAAAATGATAGCGTTATTAAATAAATTATTATTTTTGCTATCGCTTTAATATATTTTATTTTTTTTAATTTAGAATAGACTTATTTTTACATGTGATATAAATAATGATTAAAAAAATTACCTAGTAATTTTTGTGCTAAAATATTATTTTGAGTTTGAATTTTTATTTAATTATATTTTGTGTCTACAGTGTATTCATTCAACTCTTTGTCTCATACCACCTGATAAATTTGATGGATAAGATTTTTTAAATTCTTTTAAGTCATAGGTATTTATTAGATTATTTACATAATCGATATTTTCCTTATTAAGTTTTTTATTTAATTCAAGTCCAAGTAAACAATTTTTATAAATGGTTCGCCACTGAAATAAATTGTCACTTTGAAGCATGTATCCTAATTTTAAGTTTGGTGATGTTTCAATTTCACCTTGATAATTATTATCTAGACCGCATAAAATTGATAAAATAGTACTTTTTCCACATCCTGATGGTCCGAGAATTGCGATAAAGTCACCTTTATTTAAATTAAAAGAAAAATTATCAACAGCTAAAATTTCATTTTCTTTAGTGTGATAAGTTTTTCTGATATTTTTAATTTTTAAAATTTCCATTATTTTTTAGAATATTTTGTATAAACTAATTTAGAATAAGGTGCTTTTTTATCTAATTTTCCGGCATTTTTAACAATTTCTTGTATATTGTTAAAATCTTCTTCAGAAATATATGTTGTGTCATACCATGAATCGATATCTTTATAATTTTGAATCATTTCGGTTAAGTCTTCTACTTTATTATCTGGGAAGTAGTCTTTAATTGTTTGGGCAATTTCTTTAGACGAGTTATTTTTAACATAATCTAATCCTTTTTGAATTGCATTTTTAAATCCTTTTATAACATCTTTATTATTTTCAATATAACTTTTTTTAGCATTATATGTAGTATAAGGTACCGCATTTATTAATTTACCTACAGATGCGACTATATAACCATTTCCTTCTTTTTCTAGTTTTGTAGCAGTTGGTTCAAAAGCGGTTACAAAGTCGCCTGTTCCTGATATAAATGCGCCGGTAGTTGCGGCAAAATCAATACTTGTATCTATATTTGTTTCATTACTTTTTATTCCGTTTTTATTTAATGCGTATTCAAGAGTCATAGCAGGCATTCCTCCGGCTCTACCTCCAATTATATGTTTTCCTTTTAAATCGTTTATTTTGAAGTTTTTGATGTTTTCTCTTGATACTAGAAAACTTCCATCTTTTTTAGTTAAACCGGCAAAACTTACTAGATAATCTTTTTGACCTTGGTTATATAAATATATTGTAGATTCACTTCCACAAAAACCGATTTGAACATCACCTGATAGAACTGCAGATGTTACTTTATCTGCACCTGATGTTAAAACTAAATCAACGTCAAGTCCTTCATCTTTAAAGTATCCAAGTGCATGGGCAGCGTACTGAGGTGCATAAAAAATACTGTGGGTAACTTCTGCGACTTTCACTTTTTTTAGCTGTTTTTCTTTATCTTCATTTTTGAAAACGAAGAAACCAGTAATTATGAGTCCAGCAATTATTAAGCAAGCAACAAATTTTTTCAAAATATCTTCTCCTTTCTTTTTTCATTTTATTATATTCTATTTTTTTTAATTGGTTAGAAAAATTGTATAAAAAAATAAAAGCAATTAAGCTTTTATTAATTTTCCTTCTTTTAATAAATTTAATAATTTTACATTTTGATCAAAAGAACCATGGTAATTTTCGATGCCGTTTTTTTCTGCTAGTAATTTACGATAATCATATGAAGAATCAATGTTTATGTTTTTTAAGGCATCAACAATTGAACCGTTTTTATATTCATAATTAGATAAGTATTGGGGTATTGGAGTGGTTGTATGATAAATATTTTCTTTGTTTTCTGATTTTACATTATAAGGATCTTGATTGTTTTGGGTATTTTCGATGCTTTGTTCAATTGTTTTTTCTTCTTTTAAATTATAAATTTCCTTTTCATCTTTTATATTATTTTCTTGTTTTTGTATAACGGTTTCATTTATTTGTGAGACATTTTCTTCGTTTTGGGGCTTTTGTTCATTTTGAGAATTTTTTATATTTTCTTTATTTAAATCTAAAATAGGATTTTCATTTATACCAGATTCATTTTTAATTTCTAAATGTAAATGTTTACCATAAGCATTACCTGTTGCGCCCATAGTTCCAATAACTGTTCCTTTAGTTATATACTGTCCATTATTTACTTTTATTGTGCCAAACTTAAGATGGGCATATAAAGCAGTTTTACCGTTATCTTGTTTTATTTTTACAAAATTTCCATATGTAGCAATTCCTTTTGTATTGTTATTTGTACTTTTCATGTTTCTTACAACGGCTGTTACTGTTCCACTTTCTAAGGCAATTATTTCGGTTTCATTATGGTCTTCACTGACAATGTCTAATGCTTTATGATTTTCACTATAATTTGTAGTTATGACTTCGTTCATACTAAGTAAAATGTGCTGCAACATTTAAAATTTTATTTCACCTCCTTCTATAAATATATATACGAGGTAAATAGTCCAATTTCCTTTTTTTTTTATAAAAAATATGATATATTTATTCTAGGGTGGTAAAATGAACCTTGAAAATTTAAATGACAAACAAAGAGAAGCGGTTGAATTTCCAGAAGGTCCACTTTTAGTTTTAGCGGGAGCTGGTTCTGGTAAAACTAAGGTTTTAACAACTAAGGTTGCTTATTTAGTGGAAGAAAAGGGAGTTGATCCTAATAATATACTTGCGATTACTTTTACTAATAAAGCCGCAAAAGAAATGAAAGAAAGAGTTTTGAGAATGCTGGGACCTTTAGCATATCAAATTCAGATATCAACATTTCATTCATTTGGTCTTTTACTTATTAAAGAAAATTATGAAAAATTAGGTTATGATAAAAACTTTACAATTTTAGATAGTGATGATGTTCTTACTATAATTAAAAGAATATTAAAGGATATGAATTTAGATCCTAAAGTTTATAATCCTAGAGCTATTAGAAATAAGATAAGTAGTGCGAAAAATGAGCTTATGGATAGTAATTATTATAGTAGGTTTGCGAATACTGAATATGAGGAAATTATTGTTTCGGTGTTTAGAAAATATGAAAAGAAGCTTGAGAAAAATAATTCTTTAGATTTTGATGATTTACTTCTTTTACCTATAAAATTATTTAAGGAAAATCCTGATATATTAAAGAAATATCAGGAAAAGTTTAAATATATTTTGGTTGATGAGTATCAAGATACTAATGAAGCTCAATATACGCTTATTAAAATGCTTTCTAAGAAATATAAAAATATTTGTGTTGTTGGTGATTTAGACCAATCTATTTATGGATTTAGAGGAGCTAATTTTAGGAATATTTTGAATTTTGAAAAGGATTATCCTGATGCACATGTAATTCCACTTGAGGAAAATTATAGATCTACTGGTAATATATTAAATGTTGCTAATGATATTATAAAAAATAATAAACAAAGAAAAGAGAAACATTTATGGACTAAAAATGATGTTGGTCAAAAAATTAGATATCATAGAGCATTTGATGAAAAGGATGAAGCTAGATTTGTAAAAGATGAAATTTTAAAATTAATTAAGTCTGGAGTTAAAAAAGAAGATATCGCAGTTTTATATCGTACTAATGCACAATCGAGAAATATGGAGGAAGCATTACTTAGAGAAAATATTCCATATAAAGTTGTAGGTAGTTTCTATTTCTATAATAGAAAAGAAATTAAGGATTTAATTTGTTATTTAAAATTAATTTATAATTCAAATGATGATGTTAGTTTACTTAGAATTATAAATGTTCCTAAGAGACAAATTGGACCTAAAACAATTGAAAATTTAAGTATGAAGGCTATGGATAATGGAACTAGTTTATATGAGGCTATTGATAGTGGAAAAGAACTTGGCTTTAAAAAAATAATTGAAGAGATCAAAAAGGAAAGTGAAAATTTATCTTTAACTGAACTTGTTGATTTAATCTTAGATAAATCTGGTATGAGACATGAGCTTGAAAATACAAAAACTATTGAGTCTGAAGTTAGACTTGAAAACTTAGAGGAATTTAAATCAATTACTAAAAACTTTGAAGAAAATAATGGAATAATTGCTTTAGATGAATTTTTAGATGAGATTAGTTTAGTTGCGGATATTAGTGAACATAAGGATAATACCGATGTAGTTACCTTAATGACAATTCATTCGGCTAAGGGTTTAGAGTTTAATCATGTATTTTTAATTGGTTTAGAAGAAGGTCTTTTCCCACATAATAATTGTATGGGTGATAATGATGAACTTGAAGAAGAGAGAAGACTTTGTTATGTTGCGGTCACACGTGCTAAAAAAACATTAACGATTATTAATGCTAAAAGACGAATGATTTATGGTAATGTTAATAGTAATCCACCAAGTAGATTTGTAAATGAAATAGATGATAAATACTTGGACAAGGATGAAGAAAAAGAAGTTTCTTTATTTAAAAAAGAAGAAATGTTTGACGATGATGCTACTTATAGTGTTGGAGATAAAGTAGTTCATAAGATTTATGGTGAAGGAGTAGTTGTTGGTATTGGAAGTATTTTAACAATTGCTTTCTCACATGAACATGGTATTAAAAAAATAATGAAAGGTCATAAAAGTATAAGAAAGGTGGAGTAATATGTTTTTAACTATAGTAGATACTATTAATAAATGGATAAATCCATTTAGATCATGGCTTGAGGATAATAATCATAATCCGTTTTTTTGGGCAGGAGTTGTATTAGTAGGCCTTGCTGTATTTGCATTAACTTATGATGCATTAAATAAAGACAAGTAAAATTATTTACCAAAAATATTACTTGTTTTTTTTTTTTTGATAAATT